>CALMMQ010000093.1 GCA_937868725.1 uncultured Pleomorphomonas sp. | reverse complement strand
CGGGAACGACGGGCGCGCGCGTCAGCACGGCGAGAAGGGCAGCATGGTCGATCATGGAAAACTCCTGGAAACGGTCATTCGACCCTGAGGTCGGCAAGGCTCGGCATGTCGGCCAGCGCGCCGCGCACGCAGATGACGCGGGCGGCCACCTTGTGGCCGAGCTCGGCGGCCGCCACCGGCGAGCGATCGGCGATGCGGCCGGCCAGATAGCCGCCGTTGAAGCTGTCGCCGGCCCCGGTCGTATCAACCGGCTGGCCCGACGGCGCCACCGGCACGAAATCGTCGACACCCGGGGCCCGCACCAGCGCCGGATCGGCGCCGTTCTTGACGACGATCTCGCGGACGCCGAGGGCGGCAATGCGGTCGGCGGTGTCGCGCATCGACCGGTCGCCGTAGAGCGCCGCTTCGTCAGGGAAGGTCGGCAGGGCGATGCTGGCCGCCCGGTAGCCGTCGATGGTCGCGGCCGCCATGGTGGCGGCGTCCGGCCAGAGGCGGGGCCGGATGTTGGGATCGAACACCACCTCGCAGCCGCGCTGGCGCAGCCCGGCCAGCGCCTGGAACAGCCGTGCCCGGTCGGCTGGTTCGAGGATGGCCAGCGTGATGCCCGAGAAGTAGACGAGACCGACGCCCGCCAGTGCCGCTTCAAGCCGCGGCAGGTCGTTGGCCAGCAGGCGGGCGGCGGCGTCCTTGCGCCAGTAGGTGAAGGAGCGCTCGGCACCGGCCAGCGTGATGAGATAGAGGCCGACCGTGCGCTGGGCGATGCGCGCCAGGTGTGAGGCGTCGATGCCGTTGCCGGTCAGGAAATCGACCATGCGCTCGGAAAGGGCGTCGGTGCCGACAGCCGAGACGTAGCGCACCGCCCGCTTGTCGGCGGAGGTCAGCGCCCTGAGGTACCAGGCGGTATTGAGCGTGTCGCCGGCAAAGCCCTGGCGATAGAGACCGTCGGCCGCCGGCGCCATCTCGACCATGCATTCGCCGATGCTGGCGATGTCCCCCTGGATACTCACGTTGCCGCCTCTCCCCTCTTGCATTCCCGATGGCAGGGAATGCGACATTCCCCGCTTGATGTCAAAGCGTTACGCCGGACTTGAAGATCACGATCTCGCCAATGCCGTTGTCTTCGTTGCGCGTTGCCTTGCCGCCGGCAATTGCCAGCACGGTGTCGATGAAGCCGTCGCGCAGGCCGCTGACCGTCGTGGCGCCGGTGGCGATCGGGCCGGCGTCGAAGTCGATCCAGTGCGGCTTCTTCTCGGCCAGCGTCGAGTTGGTTGCCACCTTGACGGTCGGGACGACACCGCCGAGCGGCGTACCGCGACCGGTGGTGAACAGCACCATGTGACAGCCGGCGGCGGCCAGCGCCGTCACGGCGACGCCGTCGTTGCCGGGCGCCGACAGCAGGTTGAGACCGGGCTTGCTGAGGCGATCGGTGTACTTCAGCACGTCGCGCACCGTCGACAGGCCGGCCTTCTGGGTGCAGCCCAGCGACTTTTCTTCCAGCGTCGAGATGCCGCCGGCCTTGTTGCCAGGCGAGGGGTTCTCGTAGATCGGCTGCTTGTTGTCGATGTAGTACTGCTTGAAGTCGTTGACGAGCGCCACGGTCTTGTCGAACACAGCACGGCTTTCGGCCCGCTCCATCAGGAGCTGTTCGGCGCCGAACATCTCCGGCACCTCGGTGAGCACGGTGGTGCCGCCGATGCCGGCCAGCCAGTCGGAGAAGGCACCGAGCAGCGGATTGGCGGTGATGCCGGAGAAGCCGTCCGAGCCGCCGCACTTGAGGCCGACGCGCAGCCGGTCGGCCCTGACCGGCACGCGCTTGTCGCCGGCCATCAGCGCCGTCAGCTCGCGGCAGGCGTCGAGCGCCGCCGCCATTTCGTCCTGGCAGTCCTGCGTCGTCAGATAGCGGATGCGCGCGGGGTCGGGCACTTCGAAGCCGTCGCGGAACAGCGCTAGCGTGTTGTTCTCGCAGCCGAGGCCGAGGATGAGCACGCCGCCGGCGTTGGGATGGCAGGCGTAGTTGCGCAGGATGTTGCGAGTGTTGTCGAGGTCGCCGCCGAGCTGCGAACAGCCGTAGGGGTGCGACAGCACCTGCACGCGGCTGTCGGCCGGCAGCAGCCCTTGGCGCTCGACGGCGCGGGCGACGTTCTGAGCGAGGCCGTTGATGCAGCCGACCAGCGGAATGATCCAGAGATCGTTGCGGATGCCGATGTCGCCGCCCTTGCGCTCGTAGGCGGGGAAGGTCGGCACGCTGCCGCTCGGGCCGGCAACGGCGGCCGGGCCAGCGAAGCGGTAGTCGAGCACGCCGCCGAGCGCTGTCTTGAGATTGTGGACGTGCACGTGAGCACCCGGCGCGATGGCTTCGCGGGCGATACCGATCACCGCGCCATACTTCAGCACCGCTTCGCCAGCGGCGATGGCCTTGAGGGCGAACTTGTGGCCCTGGGGAATGTCGGCGGCCAGCGTCAGGCCGAACGTGTCGATGCTGGTGCCGGCGGCCAGCGGCTCGAGGGCGACGGCGACGCTGTCATCGGGATGGATCTTGAGCACGGCGGGCATGGCGGCACCTCAGGATGCGAAGGAAACTGACCGGCGACGCTGGAGGGCGGCGTCGCCGGTCGCGGCGATGGGGAGGCAACGCCGCCTCAGGCGCGGGCCTCGATCAGCTTGCCGAGGCGCGCGAAACTCATGGGCTCGGCCGTCAGCGTGGAGAAGTCGGCGGCGACGGCGGCGCGCAGCGCCGGCGTGTCGATGGACTTGCCCCAGAAAGCGACTTCTCTCAGATAGGCGGTCACCATCGCCTCGCAGCCGGCGGCGCTGCCGTCGTCGAGAGCGGCGATCGCCTTGATGCGCACCAGGATGTCCGGCGCATCGCGCGGCGGCAGCTTGTCGGCACCGGCGTAGCGGCCGAGATAGAACACCAGCCAGGCGGCGAGCGACAGCGTCTGCAGCGGTGCCGGCTTGCCGTTGCGGGCGATGTACGCTTCGAGGCGCTCAAGGTTGCGCGTCTGGTACTTGACGAGGCCGTTGAGCGAGATGTCGTACCAGAGATGGCGGATGTACGGGTTGGCGAAGCGCCGCCGCACCGCCGCTGCGAAGGTGGCGAGTTCGTCCTTGGGCAGACTCAGGAACGGCACCACTTCTTCGCCGAGCAGCCGGTCGAGGAAGCGGGCACCAACCTCGGTGGTCACCGCCTCGCCGACCGTTTCGACGCCCGAGATCAGGCTGAGCGGACAGAGGGCCGTGTGGGCGCCGTTGAGGATGGCCACCTTGCGCGCCTTGTACGGCGAGACGTCGGGAACGACGATGGTACCGGCGTCGTACTTGGCGAGCGGCAATCTGAGGTCGGGCTGGCCGGGCTTCTGCTCGATGACGAAGAAGTGGAACACCTCGGTGGCCGTCATGAACATGTCGCGGTAGCCGAGCTCGGCTTCGAGCTTGTCGGCTTCGGCGCGCGGGTAGCCCGGCACGATGCGATCGACCAGCGTGTTGTAGAAGGCGTTGTGCTGTTCCACCCAGGTGATGAAGGCCGGCTCAAGGCCCCACTCGTGGGCGTGCTGCAGCACGATGCGCCTGAGCTCGTCGCCATTGTGGTCGATGAGCTCGCAGGCGATCATCTGCCAGCCGGCTTCCGGCTTGCCCCCGAACGCCTGCCAGCGCTCGTGCAGCAGGCGCGTCATCTTGCCGGGAAAGGACACCGGCGGCTGGTCGTCGTACTTCACCGTCGGCACGTAGGCGATGCCGGCATCGGTGGTGTTGGAGATGACGACGGTGATATCGGGATCGCGGGCGAGCGCCAGCACGCCGGCCCAGTCCTCGTGCGAGGGCAGCTCGCGGCGGACGCAGGCAACGACGCGCGCCTCGCTGACCGCCTGGCCGTCATCGCCGACGCCGCGCGACAGTACCGTGTAGAGGCCATCCTGTTCGTTGAGCGTATGGGGATTGCCGCCGGCGATCGGCCGCACCACGGCGACGCCCCAGTCAAGCCCACCCGCTTCGTTCATGCGGTCGATCTTCCAGTCAACGAAGGCGCGCAGGAAATTGCCCTCGCCGAACTGGAGCACGCGCACGGTCGGGCGCGCCCGACCTCCGAGATGGACGGCGCCGATGTCAGTCATTTTCGATGTTCCTCCACGAAACTGCGGACTGATATATCACGTAATATATAAGATGGTCAACGGCGTTGCCCGCCGGTTGGCATAAGTGGGAAAACGAAGGCGGCGGCACCCGGAGTGGGCACCGCCGCGCATAGCTTTGATGTCGTTTCGCCCCGGCGGATCAGCCGGCCCCAGGCCACAGCCGCTCGTCGGGCGGGATGGCGCGGGCGGCGTGGCGGCGGGCCAGCGCGCCGCGCCACCAGCCGGCGTAGTCGTCGACCAGTTGCACCTCGGCCAACTCGTGGTCGATCTCGATGCCGACCTCGAAATAGTCCTGCAGGTTCCTGAGGTCGGGTTGCGGCAAGGTGCCGGTGAGCGCCGCCTGCCACATCTCGGCGTAAAGTCCTTCGAGGCGCTTCACCAAGAGCGGCGTGTCGAACAGCACGCAGGTGTCGCGGCCGGCCGCGAGCCGGGCTCGCAGCGCCTTGAGTTCGTCTGGCGCCTTGCCGAGCGCCACCGCCTTGGCGATGAAGTCGTCGGCCTGCGTCGTCACCAGTTCCGGCAGACCGGCCGAGCGGACCAGGCTGCCGCAGACGCGCGAGGCGAACGACCGGCCGGAGAACGTCAGCACCGGCACGCCCATCCACAGCGCGTCCGAACAGGTGGTGTGGGCGCCGTAGGGCGTGGTGTCGAGGAACAGGTCGGCCAGCACGTAGCGCGCCAGATGGGCGGCGTTGGGCTTCTTGCCGGCGAAGACGATGCGGTCGCCGGCGATGCCCTTGCTCTCGGCGTGGGCCCGCAGGCGGTTGTCGGTGGCCTCGCCGCCACTCAGCAGCCACAGCACGCTGCCCGGTACCTGAGCGAGGATGGCGAGCCAGCGCTCGAAGGTGAAACGGGTGATCTTGTGCGTGCCGTTGAAGCAGCAATAGACGATGGCGTCGTCCGGCAGGCCGGCATCAGCGCGGGTCGGCGTGGCGGGATCGACCACGCGCTGGCGGTTGGTCGGCTGATAGCACGGCAGGTTGAGCACCTTCTCCGAATAGAAGCGCTCCAGCTCGGGCGGAATGATCCAGTCGTCGGCGACGACGTAGTGATGATAGGGGCTGGCCATGGTGCCGGGATAGCCCAGCCAGTTGACGATCACCGGTGCCGGCCGGCGGGCCAGGAGCTTGGTCCGCCCCTCGCGGGTATAGCCGTTGACGTCGACGAGAATCTGGATGCCGTCCTCGACCATCCGCCGCGCCGCCGTCTCGTCGTCCATGGTCGACACGTCGATCCAGTGGTCGGTCTGAGCCTTGAACGAGCGGTTCATGGCGTCGTTGGCCGGGATACCGCAATAGTAGGCGAACACTTCCACGGCCGAGCGGTCGTGCAGGCCCAGCACCTCGGCCATCAGGTGGCCGACGGCGTGCTCCCTGAGATCGGACGACAGATAACCGATGCGGATCGGCCCCTTGGCAGCAAAGGCGGCCGGCCAGTCCGAGATGACGGTCGGCGGCAGGCCGACGTCGTGCTTGTTGTAGGCCCAGGAGGCGGCGAGCTGCAGCATCGGATCGTCGGTATAGGCGCCCATCGACAGGGGGGACAGGCCCTTCATCAACTGTGCCCGGCTGACGCGCTCGCTCGGCGTGACGATCGGCCACTCGCACTGGCGCTGGCGCAGCGCCAGCAGGTGCTGGGCCACTTCGCCCTGCGCCGGATCGATGTCGAGGCTCTGGCGCAGCGTGTCCTCGGCGGCGGCATCCTGACCGGAGGCTTCGAGCGTCCGGCCCATCTGATTGAGCAACGTTGTCTTGAAGCCGATGGCCGCCCCGTTCACCTGCTGCAGCCGCTCGATGCCGGCCGACCAGCGCAGGATGCCCTGACCGGCGGCGCCCATGCGTTCAAAGACGCGGCCGAGATTGATGTAGGCCGGCATGAAATCGGCATTGAGCTCGATCGACTTCTCGAAACACTGGCGGGCGGCGTCGAGCGAACCGGAGTCGGTCAGCATGACGGCATAGTTGAACATCACCGCGTAGAGCAGCGGATCGTTGGGATGCGACTGGATCCAGCCCGAATAGAGCGCTTCGGCGGCGGCGTTCTCGCCAGCCCGCTTCAGCGTGTCGGCGACGCGGATGAGGTCGAGAATGCCGAGCCGCTGGTCGCTGGTCGAAAAGGGGGAGGTGGATGCCTCGTCGCTGGCCATGGGAATCACCTCAAGTGTTGGCTCCCGAGAGACAACAGTCATGGCGGCGGAACTTCAAGTCCCGTCGGAGGCTTGGGCTGAAATTCGCCCTTTGGCCAACGCTCCGGTTTCCCGTGCGTTTCCCGATCGTCCCGCTATCCCCCGGCTCAGGCGGCGGCCTTGAGCAGCGCGGCCTGGCGTTCGGTGCTGAGAGCGGCGATCTGCGTCGTCGTCAGTTCGTCGATCTGCGTGCCGTTGAGCGCGTCGAGCTGGGCGATGCTCAGCGTCGACAGGAAGGTGGTGCCGAGCAGCGACATGGTGGTGGTGTTGATCGAGGCGATCTGCTCGCCGCTGAGGTAGGAGGCTTCGGTGGTGGTCAGGTTGTCGAGTTGGGTGGCGGTCACCGCGGCGAACTGGGTGGTGCTGATCGCCGCCATCTGCGTCTGTTCGAGTTCGTTCATCTGCGTCACGGTCAGCGAGCCGATCTGGGTGCCGCTCATGCCGGCGATCTGCGTCGTGGTCAGCGCGTCCATCTGGCTGGCCGACAGCGAGCGCAACTGCACGCGGACGAGACCGGCCAGTTGTTCGGCCGTCATCGCCTGGATGTCCGTGGTGTCGAGATAGCCGAGTTCGGTGGTGGTGAGCGCGCCGATCTGCGTCGTGGTAAGGCCGCCGATCTGCGTCACGGTCAGGGCGTCGATCTGCGTGCCGGTGAAGCCGGTGATGCCGGTGGCCGACAGCGACGCCACGTCGCTGGCGCTCAGCGCCGACAGCTGCGTCACCGACAGCGCCGCCACCTGCGTGGCGGTGAGACCGGACAGTTCGGTCGAGGTCAGCAGGTTGATCTGCGTCGTCGTCAGATTGGCGATCTGGGTCGTCGACAGGCCGGTCATGCCGGTGGCTGACAGGCCCGAGAACTGGGCCGTCGACAGCGCCGCGAACTGGTCGCCCGACAGCGCGGCCACCGCCGTTGAGGTCAGCGCCCCCATCTCGGTGGCGGTGAGCGCGGCGATCTGAGTGGTGGTGAGCGCGGCGACCTGCGCCGCCGTCAGGCCGGCGACGCCGGTGGTCGACAGGGCGGCGACCTGGGTGGCGGTCAGCGTGTTGAGCTGGGTCGACGACAACGCCGCCACCTGCGTCGAGGTGAAGCCACCCATTTCGGCCGCCGTCAGCAGGTTGATCTGCGTCGTCGTCAGGGCGGCGATCTGGGCCGTGGTGAAGGCCGCCACCTGCGTCGTGGCGAGACTCTTGAACTGAGTGGTGGTCAGCGCGGCGAGTTCGGTCTGGGTCAGGCCGGCGATGGCCGTCGTCGACAGCGCCGCGATCTGGGCCGTCGACAGGGCGCCAAGCTGGGTGGTGGTGAAGGCGGCCAGCTGCGTGGCGGTGAGCCCGCTGAGACCGGTGGCCGACAAGGCGGCGATCTGCGTCGTCGCCAGCGACGACAGCTGCGTGGCGGTGAGGGCGGCAACGCCAGTGGCGGCGAGCCCGGTAACCTCGGTGGCCGTCAGCGTATTGAGCTCAGTCGTCGTCAGGCCGGCCACCTGCGTGGTGGTAAGAGCGCCGATCTGCGTCGTCGTCAGGCTCTTGAGCTGGGCCGTCGACAGGGCGGCGAAGCTCGTGGTGGTGAGGCCCTTGACGGCCGCCGTCGACAGGGCGGCGAGCTGGGTATTGGAAAGCGCGGCGAGCTGGGTATCGGCGAAGGCGGCGAGCTGGGTCGCATTGAGGCCGGCCAGCGCCGACGTCGTCAGCGACGCCACCTGGCGGGTCGACAGCGCCGCCACCTGCGCCGTGGTCAGCGAACCGATGGCCGCGGCGCCGAGGCCGCTCATCTGCGTCGTGGTCAGCGCGGCGACGGAACCGGTGGAGAGGCCGGCCACCTGCGTCGTCGTCAGGGCGCCGAGCTGCGTCGAACTGAGGGCGCCGAGCTGCGTCGTCTCGAAGCCGTTGATCTCGGTGGTGGTGAGGCCGGTAACGGCGGCCGTCGACAGGGCGGCGATCTGCGTCGTCGCCAGCGCGTCGATCTGCGTGTCGGCAAGGCTCGCCACCTGCGTCGAGGCGAGACCGGCGATTTCGGTCACCGTCAAGGTGGCGATCTGGGTGCTGTCGAGGCTGCCGATCTGCGTCGTGGTCAGAGCGCCGATCTGGGCGCTGGTCAACGACGACAGCTGCCGGCTGGTCAGCGCGTCGATCTGGCTGGCGGTGAGGCCGGCGATGCCGCTGGTCGACAGCGCCGACAGCTGCGTCGTCGACAGGGTGGCCAGCTGCGTCGTGTTGAGCGCCGCGGCCTGGCTGTTGTTGAGACCGGCCAGCGCCGTGGTGGTCAAGGCCCCGACCTGCGCCGTGGTCAGTGCCGCCACCTGCGCCGTGGTCAGCGCCGCCAGCCCGCTCGAGGCAAGGCCGGTGATCTGCGTCGTCGACAGCGTGGCGATCTGGGTTGTCGACAGCGCCCCGACCTGGGTCGAGGTGAAAGCGCCGATCTCGGTGGCCGTCAGCGCGCCGAGCTGGCCGGTGGAGAGGGCGGCGATCTGCGTCGCCGTCAGCCCGTGTACCGCCGTGGTGGAAAGGGCGGCGATCTGCGTCGACGACAGGTTCGCCAACTGCGTCGTGGTCAGCGCCGCCACCTGCGTCGTACCGAGCCCGGCGACGGTGGTGGTGGAGAGCGCGGAGACCTGGGCCGCCGTCAGGGCGGCGATCTGGGTATCGTCGAGCGAGACGAGCTGTGTCGCCGTCAGGGCGTTGACCTGCGTCGAGGCGAGACCGGCGAGCTGGCTGGCCGTCAGGCCGTTGAGGGCGGACGTGCTGAGAGCGCCGATCTGGTCGGTGGTCAGTGCCGCCAGCTGGGTGGTCGTCAGGTTGGCGACCTGCGTGTCGGCGAGGCCCGACATCTGCGTCGTCGTCAGAGCGGCGAAGTCGGTGCCGTCGAGGCTGGCGAGCTGGGTGGTCGTCAGGCTGCCGATGGCGGCGCGGGTCAGCGCCCGCAGCTGCGTCGTGTTGAGCGCCGCCAGTTGATCGGCCGACAGCGTCGTCGCCTGCGTTGTCTTGAGTGCCGACAGTTCCGTGGTGGTGAGGGCGGCGATCTGGTTGCCGTCGAGACTGGCGATCTGGGTGGTCGTCAGGCCGGAGAAGGCGGTGCTGGTGAGGGCGCTGAGCTGGGTGGTGGTCAGTGAGGAGAACTGCGTCGCCGTCACCGCGCCGAGCTGCGTCGCCGTCAGGCCGGAGATCTGCGCCGTCGTCAGCGCGGCGATCTGGGCGGTGGCGAGCGAGGAAATCTGCGTTTCGTCGAGCGAGGCGATTTGCGTCGCCGTCAGCGCCGTCAGCTGTGTCGTCGACAGGGCAGCGATCTCGGTCGTCGTCAGGCCGTCGAGGCCACTGGCACTGAGCGCGCTCAGCTGCGTCGTCGTCAGATTGCCGATCTGGGCGGTCGAAAGCGCCGTCACCTGCGCCGACGTGAAGCCGGCGAACTGCGTCGCCGTCAGGGCGGCGAGCTGGCTGCTGGCCAGCGCCGCGATCTCCGTGGCGGTGAGGCCGGCGACGGCGGCCGCATCGATGGCGGCGATCTGCGTCGTGGCGAGGCCGGCGATCTGGGTGGCCGTGAGCGCGCCGATCTGGCTGCTGGTCAGGGCGGCGACCTGCGTCGAGTTGAGGACGCCGATCTGGGTCTGCGACAGTGCCGCCACCTGGCGCGTGGCGAGACCGGCGATCTGCGTGGCGGTCAGCGCGCTCGCCTGCGTCGTGGTGAGCGCGGCGATCTGGGTGGTGGAGAGGCCGGACAGCGCATCGGCGCCGAGGGCGGCGACCTGCGGCTTGGTCAGCGCGGCGATCTGCGTGGCGTCGAGCGCCGCCGTCTGGGTCGAGGTGAAGCCGGCCACCTGTGTCGCGGCGAGGGCGGCCAGCTGGGTGGCGGCGAGGGCGTCGACCTGCGCCGCCGTCAGCGCGCCGAGTTCGGTGGCCGTCAGACCCTTGACCTGGGTGGTGGACAGCGCCGCGATCTGGCCGGTGGTGAGGCCGGCGATCTGGCTGGTAGTAAGGCTGCCGAGCGCCGTCGACGTCAGGGCGGCGAGCTGGGTGGTGGTCAGCGTCTGCAGGTCGGCGGTGGTCAGGCCGCTGGCGGCGGTGGCCGAAAGGGCGGCGAGTTGGGTGGTGGTCAGCGCTGCCGTCTGGGTGGTGGTGAGGGCGCCGAGCTGGCTCGACGACAGGCTGGCGATGGCCGTCGTCGACAGATTGCCGATCTGGTCGGCGGTGAGCGCGGCGATCTGCGTGCTGGCGAAGGCGGCGATCTGCGTCGCCGTCAGGCTGCCCACCTGGGTCGACGACAGCGCCGCGATGGCCGTGACCGACAGACCGGCGATGGCCGCCGAGATCAGCGCCCGCAACTGCGTCGTGTTCATGCCGGCGATCTGGCTGGTGTCGAGGCTGGCAATCTGGGTTTCGGTAAGGCCGGCGATCTGGGTGGTCGACAGCGCCGCCAGCTGGTCCTGCGACATGGCGGCAATTTCGGTACGCGTCAGGCCGGAGATCGCCGTCGCCGACAGCGCCGCGACCTGCGTCGTGGTCAGGCTGTCGATCTGGCTGACTGACAGCGCCGACACGGCCGTCGAGGTCAGGCCGGCGATGGCCGTCGCCGTCAGGGCGCCGAACTGGGAGGTGGTGAGCGCCGCCGCCTGCGTCGCCGACAGCGCCCCGATCTGCGTCGCCGTCATGTTGGCGAGCTGGGTGCTGGCCAGCGACTGCAGTTCGGTGGCGGTGAGGCCGGAAATGGCCGCCGTGCTCAAGGCCGAGAACTGCGTCGTCGTCAGCGCGGCGAGCTGGGTCGTCGCCAGCGCGGCAATCTGGGTGTCGGTCAGCCCGGCAAGCGCCGTGGTGGTGAGGGCGGCAAGCTGCGTCGCCTTGAGCGCCGCCATTTCCGTGGCGGTGAGGCCGGTGACTGCCGACGAGGTCAACGCCGCCACCTGCGAGGTGGCCAGCGCGCCGAGCCCGGTGGCGGTGAGCGCCCCAAGCTGCGTCGCCGTCATGCCGGCGAGTTCGGTGGCGGTGAGGGCGGCGAGCTGACTGGTGGTCAGGGCGGCGATCTGAGTTTCGGTGAGGCTCGCGAACTGCGTCGATGACAGCGCCGCCAAGAGCGTCGTCGGCAGGTCGTCGATGGCCGTGCTGGCGATGTTGGCAAGCGCGCTGGTGCTGATCGCCTGCACCTGGGTGGCGCTCAGGGCATTGAACTGGTCGGCCGAGAGGCCGGCCATCTGGTCGGCGGTGAGGCCGGTCAGCTGCGTCGTCGTCAGCGCCGACACCTGGCGGGTCGACAGCCCGGCCAGCTGCGACGTGCTGAGGGCGCCGATCTCGGTCGGCGTCAGGCCGCGCAGCTGCGTCGTGGTCAGCGAAGCGATCTGCGTCGCCGTCATCGAACCGAGCTGCGTCGTCGTCATGGCGCCAAGCTCGGTGGCGGTCAGGGCGCCGAACTGGGTCGTCGTCAGGGCGTTGAGCTGCGTCGAGGTGAAGCCGCTCACCGCCGCTGCCGACAGGGCCGCCATCTGCGTCGCCGACAGTACGGCCAACTGGCTGGTGGTGAGGGCGGCGATCTGCGTCGAAGTGAGGCCCGCCACCTCGAGCCGGGTCAGCGCCGCCACCTGATCGGTGGAGAGCTGCGCGATCTGGGTATCGGCGAGGCTGCCGATCTGCGTCGCCGTCAGGGCCGCGATCTGGGTGGTGGCAAGGGCGGCGATGCCGTCGGCCGTCAGGCCGCCTAGCGCCGTGGTGGTGAGGGCGGCGATCTGCGTCGTGCCGAGGGCGGCGAACTGCGTCGCCGTGAGCGTGCCGAGGTCGGTCTGGTTGAGGCCGCTCAGCGCCGTGGTGGTCAGGGCGGCGAGCTGGGTGGCGCTGATCGTCGCCAGTTGCGTCGTCGACAGGGCGGCCACTTCCGAGGCGACCAGTCCCTTGAGCTGCGAGGTGGTGAGGCGGGCGAGTTCGGTGGCATCGAGCGCCACGATCTGCGTTGTGTCGAGGGCGCCGATCTGCGTCGACGTCAAGGCGGCGGCCTGGGTGTCGGCGAGCGCGTCGATCTGGGCGTTGGTCAGGCTGGCGATCTGGGTCTCGGTGAAGGCGGCGACCTGGCTGGTCGACAGCGCCGCGATCTGCGTCGTGTCGAGGCTGGCCAGCGCCGTGACGGAGAGCCCTTTGATCTGCGCCGTCGTCAGGGCGGCGATGATGTCGGTGCCGAGGCCGGTCAGGGTATCGGTGGAGAGGGCGGCGATGCTCTTCGACGTCAGCGCGGCCAGCTGCGTCGTGCTCATGGCGGCGATCTGGGTGACGGTGAGGCCGGCGGCCGCCGTCGAGCTCAGGGCGGTGATCGAGGTGGTGGTGAGGGCGCCGATCTGGCTGGTCGACAGGGCGGCGATCTGCGTCTGCAGGAAGCCGGCCACCTGCGACGGGCTCATGGCGTCGATCTGGGCCGTGGTGAGGGCGGCGATCTGGGCCGTCGACAGCGCCGCCACCTCGGTGCCCTTGAGGCCGCGCCATTGCGTCGTGGTCAGGGCGGCGATCTGGTCGGTGGTCAGCACCTCGATCTGGTCGGTGGTCAGACCGGCCAGCTGCGTCGAGGTCAGGGCGGAAAGCCGCGTGCCGGTGAGCTCCGAGATCTGGTCGTCGTCGAGGGCGGCCACCTGCGTCGTGGTCAGGGCCGCCAGTTGCGCCGTCGACAGGGCGGCGAACTGCGTCGTGCTGAGGGCGGCGACGGCGCTGGTACCGAAGGCGCGGATCTGCGTCGTCGACATGGCCGCGAAGTCGGTCGTCGACAGGGCATCGATGACGTCGGGCGTCAGGGCATTGATGGCGGTGGTCGACAGCGCCGCCACCTGCGTCGTGGCGAAGGCGGCCAGCTGGGTATCGTTGAGCGCCGCCGCCGCCGTCGCCGTCAGCGCCGCCATCTGCGTTTCGTTGAGGGCGGCGAACTGGGTGGTCGACAGCGCCGCCACGGCGTCGGCGTCGAGGCCCTTGATCTGGGTGGTGGTCAGCGCCGCCATCTGGGTCGTGCTGAGGGCGGTGAGCTGGGTGTTGCTGAGGGCGCTGATGTTGGTGGCCGTCAGGCCGCGCAACTGCGTCGTCGTCAGGCCGCTGATCTGATCGCCGGTGAGCGCGCCGAGCTGCGTCGTGGTCAGCGCCGTGAACTCGGTCGCCGTCAGGGCCGCGAACTGGCTGCTGGTCAGCGAGGCGATCTGGGTGTCGGCGAGCGCGGCGACCTGTGCCACCGTCAGGCGCGAGATCTGCGTCGTGTCGAGGGCGTTGAGCTGGGTCGTGTCGAGCGAGGCGATGGCGGTGGTGGTCAGCGCCCGGACCTGGTTCGAGGTGAACAGCGCCAGTTCGTCCTCGGACAGCGCATCGAGCGAAGTGGCGGTGAGCGCGCTCATGGCCGTGGTGCTGAGCGAGGTCAGCTGACGCGTGGTGAAGGCGGCGATCTGCGTGTCGGCCAGGGCGGCGACGGCGCCGCCGGCCAGGGCGGCGACCTGGGTCGTCGCCAGCGCGGCGATGTCGGTCTGATCGAGGCCACTTATATTACTGGCGTTGAGTCCCTTGACCTGGGTGGTCGACAGCGCCGACAGCTGCGTCGACGACAGCGCCGCCACCTGCAGGGCGCTGAGGGCGGCCATCTGGGTATAGGTGAGGCCGCGCATCTGGGTGATCGACAGCGCCGCCATCTGGTCTTCGGACAGCTTGGCGATCTGCGTCTGGGTCAACCCCGCCAGCTGGGCCGACGTCAACTGCTGGATGCGCGTCGTCGTCATGTCCGACAACTGCTCTTCGCTGAGGCCCTTGATCTGGGTCGAGGTCAGCGAACTCATCTGCGTCGAGGTCAAGGCGTCGAGCTGTGTCGACACCAGCTCGCCGATCTGCGTCGTCGTCAGCGCCCGCAGCTGGGTGACGGTGAGGCGGGCCATCTGCGACGTCGTCAGCACGGCCAGCTGCGTGTCGGCGAGGTAGCCGACCTGCGTCGCCGTCAGCGCCGACAGCTGCGTGTCGTCGAGCGAGGCGATCTGCGTCGTCGTCATCGCCGCCACCGCCGTCCACGAAATGGCTCCGAGCTGCGACCGCGACATGGCATCGAGCTGTTCGGTCGACAGCAGCGCCACCTGCGTGCCGGTCATCCGCCGCACCTGCTCAAGCTGCAGCGCGGCGATCTGCGTCGTCTGCAGGGCGCCGATCTGGGTCGACGACAGGGCGTTGAAGGCCGTCGCCGCCAGACCCTTGATCTGGGTGACCGTCAGGCCCGCCACCTGCGTCACGTCGAGTTCGCTGATCTGCGTCGCCGTCAGCCCGGCCAGCGCCGTCGAGGTCAGCACGCCGAGGCGCGTGGTGGTGAGCGTGTCGAGTTCGGCTTCGCTGAGACCCTTCACCTGGGTCGAGGTCAGCACGGCCAGCTGCGTCGTCGTCAGGGCATTGAACTGCGTCGTGTCGAGAGTGGCGATGTTGGTCGAGGTCAGCGCCGCCACCTGGGTGGTCGACAGGCTGGCCAGTGCCGTAACGGTCAGCGCGCCGGCGGCGTCGATCGACAGGGCGGCGATGTTGGTCGAGGTCAGCGCCCGCAGTTGGTCGAGGGACAGCGCGGCGGCCTGTTCGGTGGTGAGGCCCGAAACGGCGGTCGAGGTCAGCGCCGCGAACTGCGTCGAGGTCAGCGCCGTCAACTGCGTGGTGGTCAGCGCCGCCATCTCGCTCTTGGTCAGCCCCTTGACCTGCGTCGTGCTCAGCGATGCCAGCTGGTCGGTGCCGAGGGCGGCGATCTGATCGCCGGACAGCGAGGACAGCGACAGATAGGTCAGCCCGTCGATCTGCGTCGTCGAGAGGCTGGCGATCTGCGTCGTCGACAGGCGCGCCAACTGGCCCGAAGTGAGGCCGGCGCAGGCCGTGCTGGTCAGGGCGGCGAGGTGGGTGGTGTCGAGCGACAGCAGCTCGTCCTCGGTCAGCCCCTTGACCTGGGTCGAGGTCAGCGCGGCGATCTGCGTCGTCGTCAGCGCCGCGAACTGGGTGTCGGCGAGATTGCCGATGTCGGTCGATGACAGACCGCGCAACTGCGTGGTGGTGAGCGCGGCGATGTCGGTCGTCGACAAGCCGGACAGTCCGGTCGTCGTCAGGCCGGCGATCTGGGTGACCGACATCGTCGCCACCTGGGCGTCGGTCAGCGCGTCGACCTGGCTCTGGTCGAGGCCGGCCAGCGCCGTCGACGTCAGGCGGGCGATCTGGGTCGCCGAAAAGGCCGTGATCTGGCTCGACGACAGCGTGGCGAGCGCCGTGCGGGTCAGCGAGGCGACCTGCGTGTTGGTCAAGGCCGCGATCTGCGTCTCGTTGAGCACTTCGACCTGGGTCGTCGCCAGGGCGTAGATCGAAGCCGCCGACAGGCTGGCGATCTGGGTTGCCGACAGGCTGGCGAACTGGTCGGTCGACAGCGAGGCGATCTGCGTCGACGACATGGCCGCCAGCTGCGTCGTGGTCAGGGCGCCGATCTGCGTCGTGTCGAAAGCGTCGACCTGCGCCACCTTGAGCGCCTTGATCTGGCTGGTGCTGAGCGCTGCCACCTGGTTCGCGTCGAGGCCGGCGATCACCGTCGTTGACAGCGAGGCGATGACGTTGGCCGACAGCCCTGCCAGCTGCGTCGCCGTCAGGCCGAGCAGCGAGGTACTGCTGAGCGCGGCGGCCTGCGCCGAGGTGAGACCCTTGAGCTGGGTGGCCGAGAAGGCGTCGATGTCGTCGTCGCTGAGGTAACCGATCTGCGTCGTGGTGAGCGAGCTGATCTGGGCCGAGGTCAGGGCGCCGAGCTGGGTGGCGTCGAGGGCGTCGATCTGCGTTTCGCTGAGCGAGGCCACCGACGTGCGCGGCAGGGCGGCAATCTGCGTCGTGGCGAGCGCGCTCATCTCGTCGCTGGTGAGGGCGCCGATCTGCGTCGTCGTCATCACACCGATCTGCGACGCCGTCAGGGCGGCGAGCTGAGTGCTGGCGAGCGAGGCCACTTGCGTCGTGGTCAGCACCTTGACCTGGGCCGGCATCAGCGCGGCGATCTGCGTCTCGGTCAGCGCCGCAAACTGCTCGTCGGTGAGGCCGGTCAGTTCGGTCGCCGTCAGGGCGCGGATCTGCGTTGTCGACAGGGCTGCGATCTCGGTCGGCGAGAAGGCCTCGATCTGCTCGGCACTGAACACCGACAGCTGGGCGGCGCTGAAGGTCAGTTGCGAAATGGTGAAGGCGGCGACCTGGTCGGTCGACATGGCCGACAGCTGGTTGGTCGACAGGGCGGCAATGTCCGTCGTGCTCATCGACTCGATTTCAGCCGACGAGAGATTGGTGATCTGGGTCACCGTGTAGGAGCTGTAGATCGACTTCGTTGCCGATATCGATGTCACGGCGCTGCTTGCCCTTCATCGCGGGCCAAGTACCCGCGCGAAGCCCGTCGCAAGATCGATGCCAGCAAAAACGATTTTCGGCCTAATAAAATGATGTAAATTCAATAAATTATTCCGGGCGCCATTGCGCCGCTCCGGTCTCTCGGCAAGTCTTGCCTTCGGCCCGGCAGTTTCTGCCGGACCGGGCCGACGGGCGGACGCTGCCGCCAAGGTTGCAGCCGGCGCGGCCCGGCCGTCAGCGTCTGCGGCTTGTCATGCGCCGGTTTCCCGCTATCTTCGCCGCCACGGGCGTCGTCGCCCGTAGCCGCTGGAGGAGAGGCGAACCCGATGTCCGATGAACCGCTTGGCGAACTCACCATCCGCATAAATGCCATGCCGGCCGACACCAACGCTTATGGCGACGTCTTCGGCGGCTGGGTACTGGCGCAGATGGACTCGGCCGGCGGCATCGCGGCGGTGCACTGCTGCGGCGGTCGGGCGGTGACGGTGGCCGTCCACGCCATGACCTTCATCCGGCCGGTCAAGGTTGGTGACGTGCTCTGCGTCTACACCCGCCTGCTGAAGGTCGGCCGCACCTCGATGCATATCGGCATCGAGTGCTGGGCCCGCCGCTTTCTGTCCGACGTGCGCGACAAGGTGACCGAGGCCGAGTTCGTCTATGTCGCAGTCGACGACGAAGGTCGGCCCAAGACCGTGACGCCGAAGGTCTGGGCCAGCATGGATAATCCTGCCGGTGCATCCTGCTGAAAGGCGTCGGAACAGGGGATCGGCCGCCACAATACCTAACTAGTCGTGCACCGATAGTTTATCATTTTATGGGATCACTGACGCGCAAGCGGTGCCGGCAAATGTTTCGGACCGCCTGACCGGGTGCGTCGATGCCCGGTCACCGCTCTGCCATCGGCTGTGGCAGAGGGGGGAAAGGGCTCGCCAGGTTTGTACGCATGGACCAAACGCCCCTGCACGGAATTGATCGCACGCCGTTCGCTGCCGATCCGTTCAACGCCATGCTGGCCGACAACGCCTGTCGAACCGATCTTGGCATCATCGCCGAGCGTCTGGAAGCGGCGCGATCGCTGATCGAAGAGCGCTTTCTGGCCGGCGGCACCGCGCTGATGGCCGCCCACGACATCGTCGGTCACCTGCTCGACGCCCTCGACGGTGTCGTGGGTTCGCTCGACGACAATGCCTGCGAAGCCGCCTCTGCCCGGGTCGAGGCGACGCTGTCCGGGCTGGCGGCGCTGGCCAAGGCCGAGGACGCGGCGCGCGCCCGTCTCGCTACCATTCTGGCCGACGGCGAAGCCATCGGCCCGCGCATCCGCGACATGCAGGGCTCGCTGCGCTACCTCGCCACCTGTGCCGTGGAGACGCGCATCGCCGGCGCCGGCGTGCCGGAGTTCGTCACCTTCGCCGACGACGTCGCCAAATACGTCGCCTCGGCTGTCGAGCAGGTCAACGTCTTCTCCGGCCGCGTCAACGAGTTGAACGGCCAGATCGCCATCGCCCGCAACGCCGGTGGCGCCGGTGTCACGGACGAAATGCCGTCGCTGTTTTCGACGCTGCACGGCGCGCTGCAAGCGGTCCGCCGCCATCACGGCGACCTCGCCCGCCTTGCCAGTGCCGCCAGCAAGGCGGCCAGGGCGGTGCAGGCCAAGGTGGCGACGGTGCTGGCGGCACTGCAGATCGGCGACATGACGCGCCAGCGCATCGAACACGTTCAGACCGGCATTGCCACGCTGCAGGAACTGTTGGCCGCCTGCGCCGAGCCGGCCGCGGCCGCGGCGCTGAAGGCTGTCGGCCACAAGGTCCTGGCCGCCCAGACGGCGGCGCTGATGCAGGATTTCGTCAGCGAGACCAGAACGATCGTCGCCACCATCGACGGCTTTTCCGAAGACGCTCGCCGCATTCTCGACCTGTCCGGACGGGCGACGGGCGACTGCGGCCAGACGCTGAAGGCCATCGAGACCGGCGTCGGCGAGGCCCGTGGCCTGGTAAGCGAGGTGGCGGCGGCGAGCCGGCTGGCCAACGAGGCCTACGCCGCCACCAAACGCGTCGCCACCGAACTGCTCAACAACATGGGCAACATCGGCAACCTGCGCAACGTCCGCGACGACATCCGTTGCCTGGCCATCAACGCCTATCTGCGCTCCAACCGCCTTGGCGACAAGGGGCGGGCGGTTGGCGTCGTCGCCGCCGAGATGAACACCTACGCCACGCGGCTGGGCGTGGCGGCGGAGGGAATTCTGGGTTGTCTATCGGCCATGGATAAAACGGCTGCCGAAATTGCCAGCCAAGCGGACACGGTCGACCTCGTCAGCGAGCTCGACGGCGCCATGCTGACCTTGCGTGAGGCGTCCGGCCGCACCGACCGCGCCATCGCCGAGACGGCGCGCAATGGCAACGCCGCCGCCGAACGCATCGGCCGCATCGCCGCCGAACTCGATTTCCGCCACGGTCTCGGCGATCTGCTCGATGAATGCCGCGTGCTGTTCGGCAGCGCCGCCGCCCTGACCGGGGCGCCGGCCACCGACCCGGCCTTCGCCGACTTCTCCGGCCGCCTCTATCACCTCTATACCATGGCCGGCGAGCGCGACGTGCACCGGCGGGTGCTGGCCGTCGGCCTGCCGTCCGAGACGGCGCCGGCCCCGACGGCCGCCGCCGCCGACAGCCTGCTCGACGACGCGCTGTTCTAGCGCTTTCCGACCTGATGGTTCGGTTGACGTTTGGCCAGTTGCAGGTGTTGGCCCGACCAGCCGCCCGCACCGGCGCCTCAGGCGCCGATGGGCGTATGGCAGGCCACCTGCCGCCCATCCGGGCGGGCGGTGAGCGCCGGCCGCGTCTCGCGGCAGAGGGCGGTGGCACGCGGACAGCGCGTCGAGAACACGCAGCCCCTGGGCGGATCGATCGGGCTCGGCAGATCGCCTTCCAGCATGATGCGCGGCCCGCTCGCCGTCATGCGCGGAATGGCCGACAGCAGCGCCTCGGTGTAGGGATGGGCCGGGGCGGCGAACAGGCTCTCGGTCTCCCCCGACTCGACGATGGTGCCGAGATACATGACGACGACGCGCGTCGACACCTGCCGGACGACGCCGAGATCGTGGGCGATGAACACGTAGGTGAGGTTCAGCCGGTCGCGCAGGTCGGCGAACAGGTTGACGATCTGCGCCTGCACCGACACGTCGAGCGCCGACACCGGTTCGTCGGCGACGATGAGACGCGGCTCCATGGCCAGTGCCCGGGCGATGCCGATGCGCTGGCGCTGGCCGCCGGAGAACTCGTGCGGATAGCGGTCGAGATACTCGACCGGCAGACCGACGAGGCCCATCAGTTCCTCGATCCGTTCGCCGATCTCGGCCGTCGGCCGGATCTTGTGCACCCTGAGCGGCTCGCCGATCAGCTCGCGCACCGGCCGACGCGGGTTGAGGGAAGCCGACGGATCCTGAAAGATCATCTGCATCTTGCGCCGGTAGGGCAGCAGCTCGCTCATGGTGGCGTCGGTGATGTCGACGCCCTCGAACAGCAGCTGCCCGCCCGACGGCTGGTAAAGGCGGGTGAGGCAGCGGCCGAGGGTCGACTTGCCCGAACCGGACTCGCCGACCAGACCGACGGTTTCGCCGGCGCTGACGGTCAGCGACACCTCGTTCACCGCGTGCACCTGCTTGCCCGAGCCGGGCATGAAGGTCTTGCCGATGGTGAAGCGCTTGCTGAGGGCGCGCGCTTCGATGAGCGGGGAGGCGGTGTCGGGGATCATCGGGCGGTCTCCGGCGCGGCGGCGAGGCGGGCCCGCGTCGCTTCGTCGAGATGGCAGAAGGCGCCGTGGCCGTCGCGCGGCAGGCGTGGCGGCAGGCTGTCGCAGGCGGCGAAGCGATGCGGACAGCGCGGCGCGAAGCCGCAACCGGCGGGGATGTTGGCCGGCGTCGGCGGCGTTCCGGCGATGGAGGGCAGGCGATGCGGCCGGGGGCCGTCCACCGGCGGGATCGAGGCGATGAGGCCCCAGGTGTAGGGATGCTGCGGGGCGGCGAACACCTCGCGGGCGGTGCCGCGCTCGACGACACGGCCGGCATACATCACCATCACCCGGTCGGCCACCTCGGCGACCACGCCCATGTCGTGGGTGATCAGCACGATGGCCGAACCGTGGTCGCGGCGCAGCCGCTTCAGCAGCTCCAGCACCTGTGCCTGCACGGTGACGTCGAGCGCCGTCGTCGGCTCGTCGGCGATCAGCAGCGCCGGATTGCACGACAGCGCCATGGCGATGACCGCGCGCTGGCGCATGCCGCCCGACAGCTGGTGCGGGTAACGGCCGAAGGCGGCTTCCGGGTTGGGCAGCCCCACCTCGTCGAGCAGTTCGACGGCCCGCCGGCGGGCGGCGGCGGCCGAAATCGACTGATGGGTGCGGATCTGCTCGACGATCTGCCAGCCGATGGTGTGCACCGGCGTCATGGCCGTCAGCGGGTCCTGCGGAATGAAGGCGATCTCCTTGCCGCGGATCTTGCGCAAGGCGCTGTCCTTGAGGCCGAGGATCGGCTTGCCGCGGAAGTGGGCGGCGCCCTCCACCGAGGTGGTGCGCGGATCGGTGAGGCCGAGGATCGACAAGAGCGACACCGTCTTGCCCGAACCGCTTTCGCCGACGATGGCCACGAACTCGCCCTCGTCGATGCGGAACGACACGTCGTTGATGGCGGTGACGCGGCCGCGATCGGTGGCGAACGACACTTTGAGCTGTTCGACTTCGAGAAGCGCCGGCTGGTCTGGGTTCGCCATGATCAGGCCTCCCGCATGCGCGGATCGATGAAGATGTAGAGAACGTCGACCACGGCATTGGCCAGCACGACGAAGAAGGCGGCGTAGATCACGGTGGCGAGGATCATCGGCAGATCGAGGTTGAGGAGCGCGGTGTAGGTGAGGTGGCCGATACCGTTGAGGCCGAAAACCACTTCGGTGAGCAGCGCCGAGCCGCCGACCAGCACGCCGAAGTCCAGTCCGAACATGGTAATGAACGGAATGAGCGAGACGCGCAGGGCGTGGCGCAGCATGACGCGCATCGGGCTGAGGCCCTTGGCGCGGGCGGTGCGGATGAAGTCTTCCTGGTAGGCCTCGACGAGGTTGGCCCTGAGCACGCGGCCGTAGATGCCGATGTAGAGCACGGCAAGGGTGATCCACGGGATGACCAGCGTCTTGAACCACTCCCAGGGCGCGGTGGTCAGCGGCTTGTAGCCGAGGGCCGGTACCCAGGAGAACATCCAGGTATCGTGCAGGCGCGCCTGAGTGATCAGGTTCATCACCTCGCCGAACCAGAACACCGGCATGGAGACGCCGATGAGGGCCAGCACCATCAGCCCCTTGTCGAGGAGGGAGCCTTGCACGGCGGCGGCAACGACACCGACGGCGAGACCGCCCAGCACCCACAGCACGGCCGCGCCGAACACCAGCGACAGCGTGACCGGCGTCGCCTCGATCACCTGCGGCACGACGTTCTGGCCGCGATTGACGAACGACTTCAGGTCCTGATCGACGAACAGCCGCTTCATCATCAGCCCGTACTGCACCGGCAGCGGCTTGTCGAAGCCGAAGTCGAGGCGCACCTGCGCCACTGTCTCCTGCGAGGCGTTGCGGCCGGCGATGCGCGCCGCCGGGTCGGAGCCGGGCGTCGCGAAGAAGATCAGGAACACCATGACGGAAATGCCGAACATCACGAACAGCATCTCGACGAGGCGGCGGATCAGGGCGGTGATCATGATCTCACCTCGGTCTCAGCTTGGAGCGCGGGTCGAAGGCATCGCGCACCCCGTCGCCCAGGATGTTGAGGGCCAGCACGGTGATGACGATGGCGATGCCGGGGGCCAGCGACACGACGGGACGGTTGTAGAGCAGGGCCTGGCCGTCCTGGATGATGGTGCCCCAGCTGGCGTCCGGCGGCTGCACGCCGATCGACAGGAAGGACAGCGACGATTCCGTGATGATGTTGAGCGCCATCATCAGCGGCACGAAGACGATCAGCGTCGTCATGACGTTGGGCAGGATGTCGAACAGCAGGATGCGCCAGCGCGGAATGCCGAGGCCGGTAGAAGCCAGGACGAACTCCGACTTCTTGAGGGCGATCACCTGGCCGCGCACCGGCCGGGCGACGTAGGGCACGTAGATGATGCCGATGATGGCGATGGGCAGGGCCAGCGAGCCGGAATCGATGGTGATCGGCCCGATGCTGATGCCCTGAGCGATCAGGATGATCGAGAGCGATATGGCCAGCAGATAGACCGGGAAGGCCCAGAGCACGTCGAGAAACCGCGACAGCAGCATGTCGGTGGTGCCGCCGAAGAAGCCGCTGACGACGCCGATCAGCGTTGCCAGCGTCAGGCACAGCAGCGTCGAGGCACTGGCGATCATCAGCGAGTTGCGGCCGCCGTAGAGCAGGCGGGCGGCGACGTCGCGGCCCTGCGTGTCGGCGCCGAGGAAATACTGCGCTTGGAACGTCGGCCCGATGGGCGTGACGCCGAGGCCGAGGCCCTCGGTGGACGGCGCCATCACTGGCACGCGCTTGCCGTCGACGACGATCTTGGCCGTCAGCGTCGACCGGAACGGGTCGGTATGGGCGATGGTCGAGGCGTAGAAGGGGGCGGCCAGGGCCAGGATGATGACGATGAGCAGCACGACGGCGGCGGTCATGGCGGCCCGGTCCTGTCGAAGCTTGATCATGGCGCGTCGGAACGGACTCTGTGGCCGCTCCACTATGGCGGCGGGCGGGGGCGCTGCGGCAGGCACTACGTCTGAAGGCATGGAGGCGCTCGGCGGCAAGACGGGAACGAAAGGGATGGGGCAGGGCCGGGCGGTCCTGCCCCGAGCGACTGTTCAGCCAATTGAACCTGGAGCCGCGGCAGGTGGGGCGTCCGTTACCGGGCGCCGGCCAGGGCTCCAGGGCCGGGAGTGCTGGCTCACTTGACCCAGGCGTTGGCGAACAGCCACTGGAACGAGCTCGAGAAGGTGTAGCCGCCGAGGCGGGCCGACACGAAGTCGACGCGCTTGGGATTGAACAGCGGCGCCACCGGCGCTTCGGCCATGAAGGCGGCGTCGATCTTCGACCATTCGGCGTTGGCGGCCGCCTGATCGGTGTTGGCCAGCTTCAGTGCCGCCTGCATCTTGGCGTCGAGGTCCTTGTTGCAGTAGCCCGAGATGTTGATCGACGCATCCGAACCCGGCGTGAACGAGGCGCACGACAGCAGCACGTTCAGGAAGTCGGAAGCGGCCGGATAGTCCTGATACCACTGGCTGATCGACAGCTGGACGTTGTTGTTGGTGTTCTGGATGTAGGTGAACTGGATGTTGGTCGAGATCGGCTTGACGGCGGCCTCGTAGCCGAGGTCGGTCAGCACGCTCTGCAGATAGGTGCCGATGGCCTTGGAGACGGCGGTGTCCTCGGTGATGATGGTCACCTTCTGGCCGGCGGTGCCGGACGCCTTGACCAGTTCCTTGGCCTTGTCGAGATCGGGCGCGCTCCAGGCTTCGCCCGGGTCGGCGGTGTAGCTGCAGAACGGCTTGTAGCCAGGGAAGCTCGGCGGCAGGATCTGGCAGGTCGGGTCGGCCAGCGCCGTGCCCCCGAACAGGCCGACGATGGCATCGCGGTCGATGGCGTAGTTGAGCGCCTGACGCACGCGCACGTCATTGAACGGCGCCAGGTTGGTGTTCATCGGCGCGTACCAGTAGGCCATCAGCTTGTTGATGTGCACCTGGTTCTGGTACTTGGAGCCGAGCTCGGTGAGACGGTCGGCCGGCGGCGGATCGAACAGCCAGTCGGCCTGGCCGTTCTGGATGGCGGTGATGCCCGCTTCCTCGGTCAGGCCGAAGTCGTAGTGCACCTCGTCGACGAAGCCGTCCGGCTGGGCGTCGACGCTCCATTCCTTGAACTCGGGATTGCGCACCAGCTTGAGCTGGGTGTTGGGGTCGTAGGCGGCGACCTTGTAGGCGCCGGTGCCGGCAATCGGCTCGGTACCAACGTCCTTGGCCGGCGCATCGGCCGGCAGGATGACGGCGTGCGGCACGGCGAGCTTGAAGAAGAATTCCGGATCGGCCGCCACCAGATTGATGGTCACCGTGCCGGTCGCTTCGTCGCCGATGACGCCCTCTTTGAGCGAACAGTCGGCCGGCGCCTTGAGGCAGGCGTCGGCACCGACGATGCCGGCGTAGAAGGTGCCCGAAGTCGGGCTCGACACCTTGAAGATGCGCTCGAAGGAAGCGACGACGTCCTTGGTGGTCAACGGCTGGCCGTTGGAGAACTTGATGCCCTGGCGCAGCTTGAAGGTCAGCGTCTTGCCGTCGTTGCTGGCGACCGGCAGCGCCTCGGCCAGATCCGGCACGATCTCGAAGGCGGCCGCGCCGCTGGTGTGCTTGAAGGCCAGCAGGCCGTCGTAGATCGACTGGTAGATCTGCCAATACTGCGACGTGTAGTTGATCATCGGGTCGATGGTGCCGCCGGCGGCACTGGCGACCAGGCGCATGGTGCCGCCGCGATGGGCGGCCATGTCGGCGGCGCGGTCAGCGGCCGAAGCGGCGCCGGTGGAGGCGAGGATGAGACCGGCAAGAGCCGTCGTTCCGAGGCGGAGGGAGCGTGAAGACATGCTGGTGAAAACTCCTGAGGTTGCGGCGGAGTTGGCGAAATCAGCGGGCGTCGACGGCGTCGAGGAAGTCGGCGGTGGCCTTGATGCAGGCGGCCTTCTCCTCGACGTGCGGCATGTGGCTCGAATGCGGGAACTTGATCCAGCGGACATCCTGGATCTTGTCCATGTACGGCTGGACCGTGGCCGGCGTGGCTTCGTCGTAGAAGCCGGAAATCAGCAGCGTCGGCACGTTGATCGCCGGCAGGCGGTCGACGATCGTCCAGTCCTTCATGGTGCCGACGACGTAGAACTCATTGGGACCGTTCATGGTGTGGTAGACGGTCGGATCGTCGGCGATGCAGTCGAAGGTGCGCTGGACCTCCGGCGGCATCGGAACGACGCGGCAGACGTGGCGCTGGTTGAACACCTGTTCGGCCGCGACGTAGGCGGGATCGGCGGTGGTGCCGGCGGTTTCGTGGCGCAGCAGCGTCGCCTGCACCTCGGCCGGCAGTTCCGTGCGCAGCCGGTAGGCTTCGCTGATCCAGGTCTTCATCTCGGCCGGCGAGTTGGCGATGACGAGGCCCTTGAGGCCGGCCGGCCGGCGCACGGCGAACTCGGCGCCGAGCATGCCGCCCCACGACTGGCCGAGCACGTGATAGGCCGGGCGCACGCCGAGGTGGTCGATGAGGTTTTCCAGTTCGGCGACGAAGAACTCTGGCGTCCAGAAGTCGCCGCCCTTGTCGGGCAGGTGCGTCGACTTGCCGTTGCCGATCTGGTCGTAGTGGATGACGGCGCGACCGCTGTCGGCCACCAGCTTGTAGCTGTCGACGTAGTCGTGGGTGCAGCCGGGGCCGCCGTGCAGCACGAACAGCGGCGGCTTGCCCGACTTGAGGTCGCCGGTGATGCGGTACCAGGTCTTGTAGTCACGGAAGGGGGCGAGGCCCTCGGCGGTCATCACGGTTGTCTCCATCGGTTGCGGACGGTGTCGGAAGGCGGGCATCACTGGCTGAGGCGGCGGCGTTCGGCGCCATAGCGGCCGGGGTTGGCGATGATCGCTTCGGCCATGTCTTCGATGGTCTTGCGCTGTTCCATGGCGAGGCTGCGCAACTGCCGGCTGGCCAGCGGCTCGCTGGTGCCGTTGATCTGCATCAGCAGCAGCGTCGCCCGCACCACGGCCTGCCGCCGGGTCAGGCGCTCACGCAGGTCTCGGACCTCGGCTTCGGCGCGGCGCTTGGCCTCGAAGGCGTGGCTGGCGATCAGCAGGGCGCTGAACACGCCGGACGAATGGATCGGTTTCAGCAGATGGGTATCGGCGCCCTGGGTCAGGGCCCAGCCGATGCGGCCCGGCGCTTCCGAGCCGATCAGCGCCACCAGCGGCATCGGCGCCTGTCCGGCCGGCCAGGGAAACTGGCCGTCGTGGCCCATGTCGGCGTCGAACAGCACCACGTCGGCCTCGGCGTCGGCGGGCTCGAGAGCGGGCCAGCGGCGGCTGACCGTCAGTCCCAGCCGTTCCAGCTGCGCCACCACGGCGTCGGCCACCGTGTGCGCCGGATGCAGCACCACGGCGTGCCAGTTCATGAGATGCACCGGGGGCCATTGGGCGGGAAGAGCGACCATCAGTTGACCACCTTGAGCTGGAAGGGTTGCCGGGGAGGGGGAGAGGCCAGGGCCGCCCGCTCGGCCACGTGGCGGACGAGGTAGGGATCGGGTGGGATCGGCGGCGTCCGGTGCAGCAGGTCGACGCGACCACCAGCCCCGACCCGGCCGAGATAGGGGCGCAGATGGCAGTGGCCGGTGTTGGCGTCGAAGCGGATCGGTCCGAAGGCTGTGGCGAAGTCACCGCCCGCGATCGCCGCGGCGCGGACGCGCGCTGGCTCGTCGCTGCCGGTGCGGGCGATGCAGCTGGCGAGGATGTGCAGCGCCGTATAGGGGGCAACGAAGCATTCCGACGGCCGCAGCGTGGCGGCGGAGAAGTCGGGCACCAGACCATCGGGATCATCGGCGCCGTCGAAATAGGTGGCGGTGGCGAGAATGCCGGCGGCGTCGGCCCCGATCACCTCGATGTCGACTTCCGACAGGTTGCAGCTGACGATCGGCCGCCGGTCAGGGGCGAAGGCGGTGTCGCGGCGGCCGAGCGCGGCATAGGCGCGGACGAAGGCGTGGCTCGACGGGCCGATCAGGTTGGACAGCACGAAGTCCGGTCGTCGCTCGGCGATGGCGGCGATCAGGTGATCGACGTCGGTGTCGCCAAGCGGCAGATAGGTCTCGCCCACGGGTTCGCCGCCGCTGGCCGTCACCAGTTCGCGGGCGATGCGATTGACTTCCCAACCCCAGATGTAGTTGGAGCCGATGAGGAACGGCCGATTGCCGAAGCGCGGCAGCACGTAGTCGAACATCGGCACGATGTGCTGATTGGCGGTGGCGCCGAGATAGAGCACGTGGTCCGACGTCTCGTAGCCTTCGTAGGGGAAGGCGTACCAGAGCAGCGCTCCGGCCCGTTCGACCACCGGCAGCACCTCCTTGCGGCTCCACGAGGTGATGGTGCCGATGATGTGGCGGCAGCCGTGGTTGGCGATCAGGTCCTGCGCGGCGGCGGCATATTGCCGGCTGTCGCCCTGGGGATCGCGGACGATGGCCTTGAAGGCAAACGGGTAGCGGCCCGAGGCGTTGATGGCGGCGACAGCGGCGAGCGCCCCCTCGAGAGCGCTGCGCCCAACGAGGTCGTAGGGCCCGCTCTGGGAGAAGATGATGCCGACGGCGATGTCCGGAGACGCGCTCATGCCGATGATCCGAGATCCCTGCGCTCTTAAAAAAGAAAAAGCTCCGCTCCGCCGGATTGGCGGCAACGAAGCTCGATTGCTCTTGGCCCAAGTGCCTATGTCGAGGCGAGCGTAAGGCGGCGGATCCGACCCCGTCAAGGCGCGGGCTGCTCAAGTTGTGGGCATGATCTATTCGCTTTCAGGGCGCTTTTTGACCAAGTGGAAACCGGTCTCTTGCCGCTGTTACCGTCGGACCTGTCTGGGGTTGGTTCCGGCTGGCGATTCAATCCCTGCGACAGAGGCGATACTTCCGGATTCGGAAACGAATTCAGTGTCATGCCGGGGTTTGGGCCGGATGGTGCCGTCAGGCGGCAGCGCGCTGGCGGCAACGACAGTCATCATTCGCACCGTCGGCCTGCCGCAAATTTGTGCGGAATTGTTCTGACTTGTCTGGACAAGTTGGCGCAATCAGCCGGCCAGCCGGCGCAGCGCTGCCATAAAGGCGCGATCGATCGCCGCCTCCGCTGCGTGCCGGCCGTCGCGAATGCGCCAGCGGCCGCCGATCATCACATCGGCAACAACAGGGCCGAGCCCACCAAACAGCCAGCGATCGAGGATGTCATCGTCCGTGGCGGTGGCGACATACGGCGAGGCGCCGTCGAGCACGACGAGATCGGCCGGAGCGCCGACGGCGATCCCGGCCGGCGCGACGCCGGCGGCGCGGGCGCCACCCGCCAGCGCGGCGTCGAACAGGCGCCGGCCAACCGATCCGCCCGGTCCGGCGGCAAGGCAGTTGCGCCGCCGGGCCGCGAGACGCTGGCCGTACTCCAGGAGGCGCAACTCGTCGGCAACCGTGGTCGCCACGTGCGAGTCGGTGCCAATGCCGAACTGACCGCCGGCCTTGAGGAAGGCTTCGGCCGGAAACAGGCCGTCGCCAAGGTCGGCCTCGGTGGTGGGGCAGAGGCCGACGACGGCGCCGGAGCGGATCATCAGCTCGACTTCGTGCGGCAGTACGTGCGTGGCGTGGACGAGGCACCAGCGATCGTCGACGGCGGCGAGATCGTAGAGCCATTCGACCGGCCGACGGCCGGTGTGGGCGAGGCAGGCCTCCACCTCGCGCTGCTGCTCGGCGACGTGGATGTGGATGGGCGCGCCCGGCGGGCTGGCGGCCAGCACGGCTGTCATCTCGTCGGCGGTGACGGCGCGCAGCGAGTGCAGGGCGACGCCGAGCTTGGCGCCGGCTTGGCGGCAGGGGGCGGCCAGCCGGTCGAGCAGGCCGAGATAGCTGTCGCGGTCATGAATGAACCGCTGCTGGCCGGCGGTCGGCGCGGCGCCGCCGAAGTCGCCATGGGCATAGAAGACCGGCAGCAGCGTCAGCGGCAGGCCGGATTGTTCGCTCGCCGCCAAGAGCGCCAGCGCCATCTCGGCCGGATCGGCATAGCGGCGGCCGTCGCGGTCGTGGTGGAGGTAGTGGAACTCGACCAGCCGGCCGAAGCCGCCCTTCATGAGCTCGACCTGCAGCCGGGCCGCGATGGCGGTAACGTCCGCCGGCGTGAGCCGTACCACCAGCCGGTACATGGCCTCGCGCCAGGTCCAGAAACTGTCGTCGCCGGGGCCAGCCCGGTTGGTGAGTCCGGCGAGGGCGCGCTGGAAGGCGTGCGAATGCAGATCGGTGAGTGGCGGCACGACCGGGCCGCCAAGGCGGGTGCCGCCGGCCGTTTGGCCTGGCTCGAGGCTGGCGATGCGCCCGTCGGCGTCGACGGTGATGGCGACGTCGCGCTGCCAGCCGGCGGCGGTGAGCACGGTTTCGGCGAAGAGGCGCTGGGCTTGCAAGGTCATACCGATCTGTCATCCAACTTGTACATACAACCAGTCTAGCAAAAAACGCCGGGCCGGCAAGGCAGTTTGCCGCCTCATTCATGAGCGCCGGCCGCCGCGAGGCCGGGCGATTGACAGAACCGGCGCGGGATGCTTCACTTGTATAGACAAGTATGGAGGTCCCAATGCCCAGCAACAGCCGTTACCGCGACAGCGAAATCCGGGCCCCGCGTGGCACGACGCTCACCGCCAGAAGCTGGCTGACCGAAGCCCCGCTGCGCATGCTGATGAACAATCTCGATCCCGACGTTGCCGAGAATCCCAAGGAACTGGTCGTCTACGGCGGCATCGGCCGCGCCGCTCGCGACTGGCAGTGCTTCGACGCCATCATCGCCACGTTGAAACGCCTCGGTGACGACGAGACACTGCTGGTTCAGTCGGGCAAGCCGGTCGGCGTGTTCAGGACGCACAAGGACGCGCCGCGCGTTCTGATCGCCAATTCCAACCTGGTGCCGCAGTGGGCCAACTGGCAGCACTTCAACAAGCTCGATGCCGAGGGGCTGATGATGTACGGCCAGATGACGGCCGGCTCCTGGATCTACATCGGCGCGCAAGGCATCGTGCAGGGCACCTACGAGACCTTCGTCGAGGCGGGACGTCAGCATTATGGCGGCGACCTACGGCGGCGCTGGGTGCTGACGGCCGGGCTGGGCGGCATGGGCGGCGCCCAGCCGCTCGCCGCCGCCATGGCCGGCGCCACCTCGCTCACCATCGAATGCCAGCAGTCGCGCATCGATTTCCGTCTGCGCACCCGCTATGTCGACAAGCAGGCCAAAGACCTCGACGACGCCCTGCGTCTCGTCGCCGAACACACCGCCAAGGGCGAGGCCGTCTCCATCGCTCTTCTCGGCAACGCCGCCGATATCCTGCCCGAACTGGTGCGGCGCGGCGTCCGCCCCGACCTCGTCACCGACCAGACCTCGGCCCACGATCCGCTCAACGGCTACCTGCCGTCCGGCTGGACCTGGGACGAGTATCGCGCCCGCGCTCTGGTCGAACCGGAGACCGTCGTTGCCGCCGCCACCGCGTCCATGCGCCAGCATGTGCGGGCGATGCTCGACTTCCGCGCCATGGGCATTCCGGTGTTCGACTACGGCAACAACATCCGCCAGCGTGCCTTCGACGCCGGCGAGACCGAAGCCTTCGCCTTTCCCGGCTTCGTGCCGGCCTACATCCGGCCGCTGTTCTGCCGTGGCATCGGGCCGTTCCGCTGGGTGGCGCTGTCGGGCGATCCGGCCGACATCGCCGCCACCGACGCCAAGGTCAAGGAACTGATCCCCGACGATACTCATCTGCACGCCTGGCTCGACATGGCGGCGACGCGCATCGCCTATCAGGGACTGCCGGCCCGCATCTGCTGGGTCGGCCTTGGCGACCGCGCCCGCCTCGGCCTCGCCTTCAACGATCTGGTCAGGAAGGGCATCGTCAAGGCGCCGATCGTCATCGGCCGCGACCATCTCGACTCGGGGTCGGTCGCCTCGCCCAACCGCGAGACGGAGGCGATGCGCGACGGTTCCGACGCCGTGTCCGACTGGCCGCTGCTCAACGCCCTGCTCAACTGCGCCTCCGGCGCCACCTGGGTGTCGCTGCACCACGGCGGCGGTGTCGGCATGGGCTTCTCCCAGCACGCCGGCATGGTCATCGTCTGCGACGGCACCGACGACGCCGATCGCCGTCTGGCCCGCGTGCTGGAAAACGATCCGGCCACCGGCGTCATGCGTCACGCCGATGCCGGCTACGACATCGCCGTCCGCTGCGCCCGCGACCAGGGGCTCGACCTGCCGATGCTCGGCCGCTGAGCCCAAACGACAACGGCCGGATCGGGTGATCCGGCCGCTGGGCTCGTGTCAGGCTCTCAAGGGGCGCGGTCAGGCGACGCCGGCTTCCTTCATGAAGCGCTTGAGGTTGGTAATGCCCATGTTGACGTACTTTTTGGGATTGGCCTTCTTCGGGTCCTGTTCGGCTTCGAGCACGATCCAGCCCGAGTAGTTGGGCAGAGCCTTGAACACGCCGACGTAGTCGATCGAGCCATCGCCCGGCACCGTGTAGACACCCTCGAGCACGGCGTCGAGGAACGACCAGCCTTCGGCCAGCGCCTTCTTGGCGATTTCGGTGCGCACGTCCTTGGTGTGGATGTGGCCGATGCGGTCAGCGTATTTCTTGGCCATGGCGACGGCGTCGCCGCCACCCCAGGTCATGTGGCCGGTGTCGAGCAGCAGCTTGACCGCCGGACCGGTGCCGGCCATGAAGCGATCGACTTCCGCCGGCGTCTGAACGACGGTGCCCATGTGATGGTGGTAGACCACCTGCAGGCCGTAGCCCTTGACCAGTTCGGCAAAGCGCGTCATGCGCGGCAGGAACACCGCCCACTCGGCATCGGTCATCACCGGACGGCTGGCGAGCGAGGCCGACTGGGTGCCATGGACGGTGCGGGTGCACTCGCAGACCACCAGCACTTCGGCGCCGGCTTCCTTGCGCCACTTGAGCTCGTCCTGAGCGGCGGCGAATTCGGCGTCGGCGTCACGCTCGAGCAGGAAGGTCGAATACCAGCCCGACACGAACACCATGCCATATTCGGCCAGCAGTGCCTTGAGCTCGGGGCCGTTGGCGGGCATCTTGTGACCCTTTTCCATGCCCTGGATGCCGGCTTCGCGCGCTTCGCTGAGGCACTGTTCGAGCGGGATGTCGCCGCCGATGTCCCAGAGGTCGTCGTTGGACCAGCAGATCGGGTTGGCTCCGATACGGATCATGTCATCTCTCCCAGTTCGCGGGGCCGCGCCGGCGACCCGCCTTGTTCGCTGTTGTCAAAGGTTGGTCGCGACGCTGCCGATCGCGCTGCCCATAAGGAGGGGGTGGCCCGACCGTTTCGGTGTCCGGAGGTCGCGCCGGACGCGATGGTCGAACTGGCTTATGGCTAGATTGTTCTCTATTCCATTCTATTCGGAATGTAAATTCCGTTTTTTCCCGGCCCGCCGGAATTCCCCGACTGCCACGGTCAGTGCCATGGCCAGCGTCATGGTGGCCGCCATTGAGCGGAAGCCTTCGAAGTCGGTCTCCACCACCTCGAACCAGATGGCGCTGTCCGACACCAGCGGGCTGAACGGACTGTCGGTGACCACCACCACCGGCGTGCCGAGTCGCATCACCTGCTGGGTATAGTCGACGGTGGCCGAGGCATAGGGGGTGAACGACACGGCGAAGGCGGCGTCGCGCGGTGTGGCAAAGGTCAGCGTCTCGCGGTCGATGCCGACGGAGGAGCCGACCAGAACAGTCTTTATACCAAGTTTGCCAAAGGCATAGGCCATATAGGCCGTTATGGGGAACGAGCGGCGCTGGGCGATGAGATAGATGGTTTCCGCATCCGCCAGTACCTGCGCCGCCCGGTCGAGCGTGTCCGGATCGATGCGTTCGCGCAGCCGTTCGACCGAGCGCAGCGCCACGCGCGAGAAACCGTCGATCAGCGCCGCCGACGTCGGCAGATTCGCCGAACGGGCGTCCAGCGACCGCAGCCGTTCGTCGTAGTTGTTGGGGCGATCCCTGAGCCGCTCCTGAAACACCGCCTGCAGCTCGCTGAAGCCGCGATAGCCGAGCGCCTGGGCGAAACGGACGAGCGTGGAGGGCTGCACGGCGGCCTGCTCGGCGATGCTGGCAACCGTTCCAAATGTCATTTCATCTGGAAACTCAATTGCATATGCCGCCACCTGGGCAAGGCGTTTGGGCAGCTTCTCGCGCGTCTCGATGATCAGGTCGCGCAGCGCCCGAAACTCTTGTGGCGGCAAATCGGTGGCCTTCGGATCCATTGCTCGTTCTTCTCACTTAAGCATTGTCACGAATGAGGCGGACGTTCCAATCGCATTCCATCGCTACGGTGGAGCTAACATGCCGAACTATAACGAAATCCGCACAAGATGACATCGGCAAATGTCCGTCTTTGGACGAAAAATGGTTCCGCTTCGAACCGATATTCCAAAAAATGTGGAACAAATCACCGGTCGCCCGCGAATTGCCGGTGAGAATCGAATTGGAGCGGTTGACGTTGGCGAAAAATGGAATATAGATTTCATTGCAACGACCATTCGTAGGACCGGGACCGATTTCGCCGCCCCTTTGGCCGATGTCGGTGGCGGTCGTCCCGAACGATCGATCCGTCCGGGCGTCAGTCGTCGCGGCGGGAAGATGGCGGAACTGAGTGCAATGAGTGCCTTGCGTCGCGTGGGTTCGGCAGCAAGGCGCACGGGGAAAGCGGGATCGAGGAGAGCAAAGACATGACTTTGAAATTTGGTCTGCTGGGCGCCGGGCGCATCGGCAAGGTTCACGCGGGCGCTGTTGCTGCCACGGCTGGGGCCGAACTGGTGGCGGTAGCCGATGCCATTCCGGAGGCCGCGGCCTTCATCGGCAAGAACTTCGGCGCCGAAGTGCGTTCCATCGACGCCATCATGAATGCCAAGGACATCGACGCGGTGCTGATCACCACGCCGACCGACATGCACGCCGACATGATCGAGCAGGCGGCCAAGGCCGGCAAGGCGATCTTCTGCGAGAAGCCCATCGACCTGTCCGTCGAGCGCGTGCGCAAGTGCCTCGACACCGTCGCCAAGGAAAAGGCGGCGCTGATGATCGGCTTCAACCGCCGCTTCGACCCCAACTTCATGGAAGTGCGCGCCCGCATCGACGCCGGTGCCGTCGGCGCCGTCGAGATGGTGTCGATCACCTCGCGCGACCCGGCGCCGCCGCCGGCCACCTACGTTGCCCGCTCGGGTGGCATGTTCCGCGACATGACCATCCATGACTTCGACATGGCCGCCTTCCTGCTGGGCGAAGACCCGGCCAAGGTGTTCGCCGTCGGTTCGGTGCTCGTCGATCCCGAGATCGGCAAGGCCGGCGACATCGACAGTGCCTCGATCATCCTGACCACCAAGTCCGGCAAGATCGCCCAGATTTCCAACTCGCGCCGCGCCACCTACGGCTACGACCAGCGCATCGAAGTGCATGGTGCCAAGGGTCTGGTCTCGGCTGAGAACGTCCGGGCCACCACCGTCGAGGTTGCCAACGCCGAGGGCTACCGCCGCGAGCCGCTGCTCGACTTCTTCATGACGCGCTACACCCAGGCCTACGCCAACGAGATCGCCTCGTTCATCAAGGCGCTCGAGGCCGGCAAGCCGATGAGCCCGTCGGGCGAGCAGGGCCTCAAGGCGCTGCTGATGGCGGAAGCCGCCAACAAGTCCATGAAGGAAGGCCGCGAGGTCGAGATCGTCTACTGACGATCCTCGGGCAGCGCCGCCGGAGAGGGCGGTGGCGCTGTCCTTCACAGCCCGGTGGACGATGTTTCCGGACGCAACGCGCCGGAGACGGAAGCCGACATCGTCGTGGTCGGGAGGCGCGCCGCCCGACGGGTGTTCCGTTCGCCTGATTTCTGCGGGATTGGCTCGTTCCGCGAAGGTGGGAAAGCTGAAAATGACCGACGGCGTCACAGTTTCGAAGACATTGGATCTGATCTCGATCGGCCGGGCGTCGGTCGATCTTTATGGCCAGCAGATCGGCAGTCGCCTTGAAGATATCGGCTCGTTTGCCAAATCGGTGGGGGGCTGTCCGGCCAACATCGCCGTCGGCACGGCCCGTCTCGGCCTCAAGTCGGCGCTGATCACCCGCGTTGGCGCCGAGCAGCTCGGCAGCTTCATCCGCGAGCAGCTGGTGCGCGAGGGTGTGTGCATCGACGGCATCACCGTCGACAAGGCCCGCCTGACCGCCCTGGTGCTGCTGGCCGTCGAGGCAGAGGGTGTCTCGCCGATGATCTTCTATCGTACCGACTGCGCCGACATGGCGCTCGACGAGAGCGACATCGACGAGGCGCTGATCGCCAGCAGCCGTTCGATCGTCGTCACCGGCACCCATTTCTCCAAGCCCCATTCCGCTGCCGCCCAGAGCAAGGCCATCCGCCTCGCCAAGCAGCACGGCGGCAAGGTGGTGTTCGACATCGACTATCGTCCCAACCTCTGGGGCCTTGCCGGTCACGACGCCGGTTTCGAGCGCTACGTCAAGTCGGACACCGTCTCAAGCAAGCTCAAGGCCGTGCTGGCCGATTGCGATCTCATCATCGGCACCGAAGAAGAGATCATGATTGCCACCGGCGCCGACAGCGTGCTGGAATCGCTGAAGGCTATCCGCGCCATCACCCACGGCACCATCGTGCTGAAGCGCGGCGCCATGGGCTGCATCGTCTATGACGGCCCGATCTCCGACGATCT
>CALMMQ010000092.1 GCA_937868725.1 uncultured Pleomorphomonas sp. | reverse complement strand
CGCCCGACGTCTGACGTCGTGTCAGGCGGAGCGCCACCAGCAGCGCGGCGCCGGCCAGACCGGCGAGCGCACCCAGCACCGCCGTGCCGGCATAGCCGCTGACCGAGGTGCCGAGCGAGAACAGCAGGGCGCTGAGGCCGCCGCTCAAGAAGACGTTGACGGCGAGCAGCGAACTGCCGAGGCCGGCCCGCCGGGCGATCAGGTTCTGCAGGTAGGTAATGGGAATGGCGATGATGCCGGCGGCGCCGAAGCCGGAGACCAGCGTCAGCAGATAGACGGCCGTGGTGTCGCGGCTGAAGCCGAGCAGCACCAGATAGAGGCCGTAGACCGCCGCCGAGGCCGCTACCGCCAGCACCGCCGAGGTGCGGGCCTCGATCCAGCCCCACAGCACGATGAACACCATCTCCAGGAGCGCCACGATGCCGACGATGGTGCCGACGTCAGCCGGTCGGCCGCCAGCCTGGCCGGTGACGATCAGCGGCAGCACGGCGCCGTTGACGTGCAGCATCGACGTGATGAGGGCGATGGCCAGCACGTGCGGCCACACCTCGACCGCGCCGAGATGCCTCAGCGAGGCGAGGAAGGCGTAGGACGGCTCGCGCCGCTCGACCCGTTCGCCAGGCTCCTCGCGCACCAGGCGGGCGAACAGCAGCAGGCAGACGCCGCAGGCCAGGCCCGCCAGCAGGAAGGCCGGCAGCATGCTCGAACGGCCGGCGAGGCCGTAGCCGACGAGACCGGGCACCAGCACCCACGACGCCGACACCACGGCGCGGATCGTCGAGTTGACGGCGATCATGTCGCGGGCTCCAAGGGCCCCGGAGTTGGCCTTGGCGTAGGCAAAGAGCAGCGAGTTGAGCGCCCCGAACACCGGGATCAGCAGCAGCGAGGCGAGCGTGAACGCGGCCACGGTCGGCACGAGATAGACCAGCAGATAGCCGGTCATGCCGGCCAGACAGACGACCAGCATCGGCAGCCGGAAACGGCCGAGCCGGTCGGCCAGAATGCCGGTGGCAACGCTGGCCGCCACGTTGACGACGGCGGCGCAGAAACTGACCGCCGCGAAGGCTCGATTGCTTAGGCCGAGTTCGTGGATGCCGATCAGCGAATAGTACGGCGAGGTCGCCGCGCCGGTGAAGCCGAAGAAGAAGATGCCGATGGCGCTGACCCGCAGACGCGGGTTGCCAAAAACGATCGACAGGGCCGACGGCATCTAGGCGTCACCTCGCGCGCAACCGGGGAAAACACGACGACGATCGTTACCGCTTCGCCTGACCATCAGCGCCAGCGCGCCGACAACCGGGCATCGGCGCGATAGTCGAAGCTTTTCACGAACGGATAGATCGGCTGCAGCCGCCGCTGCGAGGGCAGCGCCTCGATGTCCTGATTGATGACGCCATCGCTGAGGGCCATCAGGTTCGGGTTGGCGATCGGCGCCAGCTCGGGCGACAGGTAACCCGACTTGACGACCAGCAGACGCACGGCGCGGGGATCGAGCCCCAGCCGGGTGAAGTCCTTGATGTCGTGATAGGGCCGACGGCGAGCGGCCAGTACCAGCGTGATGCCGCCGATTTCGACCACCGCTTGCCGCTCGGCCGGCGAAGTCCCCTCGTCGAGCCGAATCACCTTGGCCGCCACCTCGGCGCGCGGAGAAGCCGGATCGAGCGTTCCACCGACCGACAGCTTGAGCTCGGCACCGTGCCCGGCGGCGAAGCAGGCTTCGGTGGCCGGACGGTCGGTGATGCCGGCGATGAGCGCGCCCGTGAAGCCGCGCCGCATGAGAGCCTTCAGCACGTCAGCGCGGTCGCCGACGCCGCCGCCGGTGGGGTTGTCGCCCGAATCGGCCAAAATCACCGGCTGCGTCTCGGCCCGCTCGGCCAGATCGAGCATCGCCTCCAGCGGTCCGGTGACGGGGCCGAACTGGAACGCCTCGCGCGCCTGCCAGTACGACAGGGCGATGGCCTCGGCCGCCGCCTTGGCGGCGGCGCGGTCGCTGCCGGTCACCACGGCGCAGGCGGTGGCGCGCGGCTCGTCGGCCCAGACGTAGCCGACCATCAAATTGGCGTCCCAGATACCGGGCTGGCGATCAAAGACCGGCAGGGCGGCGTAGAGGCTCCTGGCCGGCTCATCCTCGGTCGACGTGCGCTCGCCCGGCAGCAGCACCGGCACCGGCACCCAGGCGACGCCCGGCCTGTCACCGGTGCGCAGCGCCCTGAGCAGCATCGACCAGGCGCGCACCATGGTCTCGCGCACGTCGATGTGCGGCGCCGTGCGGTAGCCGGCGAAGATGTCGATCTGGTCGATGATGGTCTGCGACACGTTGCCGTGCAGATCGTAACTGGTGGCGACCGGGCAATCCGGGCCGACGACGGCGCGGGCGGCGGCGATCCAGTCACCCTCGGCGTCGTCGAGACCGTCGACGTGCATGGCGCCGTGCATGGCGAGGTAGAGCCCGTCGACCGGCAGCGCCGCCCGCAGGCGATCGAGAAACTCGGACTTGAACCCCTCGTAGGTGTCGCGCGCCACCGGGCCGCCCGGTACGGCCCGGGCATGCAGCAGCGGCAGCACGGTGACGTCATCGGCGCCGAGGAAGGAGAAGTACTCGGCGGCCGCAAGATCGGTGCCGCGCAGCACACGGAAGTCGTCACGGTGCGACAGGGCCGGCGAGTAGGTGCTGCACTCGATGTGGATGCCGCCAACGGCAATGCGGAAAGTCATGCTCGGCGAACCTCAGAAGCGGGGGCTCAGGCGGACGATGGCGGCAAAGCGCTGCCAGTCCTTGTTGTCGCGGGGCGTCCAGGCCGCCTCGGCAACGGCGGGAAGGCGGGGGAACACCAGCCGGTTGAAGTAGTCGCGGCTGATGAAGTTCTCGGTCCAGATGCAGGCCTGCACGCCCTTGAGATGGGCCTTCAGCGCCTCGGGAAAGTCGCCGACGGCCTCGTAGGTGTAGGTGTGGTGGGGCGGCACGGTACCGGCCCAGCTGGCGCCCGGCTCCTGCCAGGCGTCGTCCTGCACCATGTCGAGGTAATAGGCCTGACCCGGCGTCATCACCACGTCGTAGCCTTCGCTGGCCAGCTTGACGCCGACTTCCGGCGCCCGCCAGGCCATGAGCAGCGTCCCGGCTGGCGTGACGCCACCGCCGTGCGACACCTCATCCCAGCCGGCAAGACGGCGACCGCGTGCCTTGAGCATGGCCTGGATGCGCTTCATGAAATGGCTCTGCAGGCCGAAGGTGCCGTCGAGATCGTGCTTCTCCATCAGGCCACAAGCCAACGGCGAGGCCATCCAGGTGTTGTCGGCCACCTCATCGCCGCCGACATGAACGATGGGCGAAGGGAAGATGGTCACCAGTTCGTCGAACACCTTGCCGAGCACGTCGTAGGTCGCCTCGACGGCCGGATTGAGGGCGTTGTTGGCAAAGCCCTGCACCGAGCGGTAGCTTTCCGGCGCTTCCTGACCGTCGGCAAGTTCGGGCAGCGCCGCCAGCATGGCGGTGCTGTGGCCGGGAATGTCGAGCTCGGGCACCACTTCGATGTGGAGCGCAGCGGCGTGAGCGACCACCGCCCGGGCTTCGTCCTGCGTGTAGAAGCCGATGACCGGCGTCGCGCCGTTGCCGAGCTGCGGCAGCAGCGGCGCGTCGGGACCACGGGTGGCGCCGACCGTCGTCAGCGTCGGGAAGGCCTTGATCTCCAGCCGCCAGGCTTCGTCGTCGGTGAGATGCCAATGGAAGACGTTGAGGCGGAACCAGGCGAGAATGTCGATCAGCCGCTTGACGTCAGCGGTCGGGAAGAACTGCCGCGACACGTCGAGATGACAGCCGCGCCAGTCGTAGCGCGGGCGGTCGCCGATCCGGCCCGAAGCCGGGAAGCGGAAGGTGGCCGGCGCGCACTTGGCGCCGTGCAGCAGCTGGGCCAGCGCCGTCAACCCGTACTGGCGGCCGGCGGCACCACCGCTCGTCAGCACGACGGCCTCGCTCGAGAAGGCAAGTTCGAAGGCCTCGGACGCCAGATCGGCGCGGCCGGCGAAACGCACCGGCAAGCCACCCGCAACGGGAGCCAGCACGAACGGCACCGGCGCATCGGCATTGAGGCGATGGAACAGGGCCAGCACGGTATCGACGGCCTTGAGATCGTCGAGCCCGCAGCCGGCCGCCGGATAGAGCGCCACCGGCACGCGGTCGCCGGCGACAAGCGCCGCTTCGGCCGGCCAGGGCAGCAGGGCGAACGGCTGGCTGACCGCGCCGGTCGGCAGCAGGCTGGGCGCCAGTTCGCTCGGCAGCCCCTCGATCTGGCAATCGGTGACGACGGCGTCGTGATGGCTGCCGTCGGAGAGCGTCACGTAGGCCGACTTGGCGCCGTCGGTGCGATGGCGGGCGCGGCGCCAGAGACCGGCGACGGTGAAACGCCAGCTGGCGCCGGGCGCCAGCACCATCCCGGCCGGCGCAGCCATCTGATGGAAGCTGCCGTCGCGCTTGAGGAACACGGCGTTGGTGCAGACGCCGGGTTCCCTGACCCGCGTCAGCGTCGTGTAGGCGAGCTTGAAGTTGCTGATCGGCTTGTCGCTCAGGTTGACCAGCGTGAAGACCAGTTCGCCGGCCGGATCGTTGTCCAGCGGATGCCAGGTGTTCTCGAGACGGAAAATGTCGTTGGTCATCAAGGTTCCCCTCGCGCGGCTCGGGCGCCGCGCCGTTATCGTAGATCGTAGATCGGCAGACCGGTTCGGGCCGCCGCGGCCTGAGGCCGGGACAGCGGTCAGTCTCCCATGATCTGGCTGGTGTCGTCGCCGTCGCGATGCTCGATCAGCTGCTGCTTGATGTGGCGTAGCGTCACCGTCGAGAGCTTGCGGTTGCGATAGGCAACCAGGCTGGCGATGACATCGACGATGGCAAGATAGGCAAAGCGCGTCGACGTCGGCCGGAAGATGTTGTCGCCTTCCGGCAGATCGACGGCGATGGTGATTTCGGCAGCCTGGGCCACCGGACTGTCGGAGCGCGTCAGCGCGATGGTGCTGATGCCCGACTCGCGCGCCAGCCCGAAGCAGCGCACCAGCGAGGCGTTGCGGCCGGAGAAGGACGAGCCGACCAGCACGTCGTTGACGCGGGCGGCGGCTGTCAGCATCAGCTGCATGTCGTGATCGACGCAGGCAACGGCGCGGGTACCGAGGCGGAACAGGCGGTTCTGCAGCTCGCTCGCCACCATCGACGACGAGCCGCCGGAGCCGAAGGCATAGACCATCTCGGCGCGGGCGATCCGGTCGGCGACCCGGTCGAGCACCTCCGGTCGCAGGGCGCGGTGCGCCATGTAGAGCGCGTTCTGGGCCTTGGTGATGACGTCTTCGGCGACGTCGGCCGGCTCGGTACTCTTGGCCTCGGGGTTGAGGTAGCGCACGCCGACGAACGCCGTCTTGGCCAGGCGGACACGGAAATCGGAGAAGCTCTGGCAACCGAGGCGGCGGCAGAAACGGGTGACGGTGGGCGGCGACACATCGGCCCGTTCGGCCAGATCGATGATCGAGGCGCCGACGGCGAAATCGAGCTGCGTCAGCAACAGATCGGCGATCCGCTGCTCGGAGGGGGAAAACTGCGGCCGCATCTCCTGGATGGTCGCAAAGATGTCCATGTCTTCGACAGCTCCCACAGGCTCAGCGCGCCTTGTAGGCGACGCAGTCGATCTCGACTTTGCAATCGACCATCATCGACGACTGCACGCAGGATCGCGCCGGAGGATTATCACCAAAATAGCTGACGTAGATCTTGTTGAAACTCCAGAAGTCACGTGGATCGTCGAGCCAGACGCCGACACGCACCACGTCCTCGACGCCGTAGCCGGCCTCGTGCAGGATGGCGATCAGGTTGTCGATCGCCTTGTGCGCCTGTTCATGAATGCCGCCAGCGATTACCTCGCCGTTTTCCATGGCCACCTGGCCGGAAACGTAGAGCCAGCCGTCAGCCTCGACGGCTCGCGCGAACGGCAGCTTCTGTCCGCCGGCCCCCGGCTGGGCAGCACCGTATCTCTTGATGGTCATGTTCGGCACACTTGCAAAATGTTTTCTCTCTGCGTTGACAATTGACCATAAAAAGCCGATTTCTGCCAGTGATTTTTCCCATTCATGAAAAGAATTTAGATCTGGAGGCAGCATGCGCGATCCCTTCCGCAACCCGTTCCCGGAATCCGACACGGCTCGGCGGGCTATCTGGGAGATGCTGGTGCCGCGGGACATTGAGGCCTATCTCAGCGCCGACTGGTCGATGGTGGCCGGCGACTTCATCGCAGAGGGTTTCCTCGGCGTCTCGGCCAACAAGGACCCCAACCCCGACCACTGGACGCTGGCCTTCCCGACGCTCGCCGCCTACCGCGACGAGTGGCTGCGCCAGGCGCGCGAGGGGCAGAACGGTTCCTATGGCGAAGACCGCCGCGCCGCCATCTACCGCACCACGCGGCTCGAAGAGATCGACATCACCGACGCCACGGCGCTGGTGCGCAAGAAGTTCGACGGCGGCATCCGCAAGCCGGACGGCAGCCTCGACGTCATGGCCTGGCAGACGCTCTACTACTGTCGCCGGGTCGATGACCGCTGGAAGATCGCCGGCTTCACCGGCTACCTGCCCTACCCGATGGGCGTCGCCCGCTGATTTCGGCCCGTCCGCGTTCCTGCTCGAGGCATGATCTTGCGCATCTTCACCGCCGCTCTCGCCACGGAAACCAACACGTTCTCGCCCGTTTGCATCGATCGGCGCGCCTTTGAGGAGTCGCTCTACGCTCCGCCCGGCCAGCATCCGGATACGCCGACGCTGTGCACGGCACCAATCACCGTCGGTCGCCAGGTGTGCGCAAGAAAAGGCTGGACGCTGATCGAGGGCACGGCCACCTGGGCCGACCCGGCCGGCCTCGTCAATCGCCTCGCCTACGAGGGGCTGCGCGACGAGATCCTCGGCCAGCTCACGGCGGCGCTGCCGGTCGAGGCGGTCGTGCTCGGCCTGCACGGCGCCATGGTCGCCGACGGCTACATCGATCCGGAAGGGGACCTCATCGCCCGCATCCGCGACATCGTCGGACCGGACGTGCTGATCTGTGCCGAGATCGACCCGCACAGCCATCTCACGGCCAAGCGGGTGGCGGCGGCCGATTTCTTCGTGGCCTTCAAGGAGTTCCCCCATACCGACTTCGTCGATCGAGCCGAGGACCTCTGGGCCATCGCCGTGGCGACGCTTGAAGGCAAGGTCAGACCGGTGATGAGCGTGTTCGACTGCCGGATGATCGACGTCTTCCCGACGTCGCGGCAGCCGATGCGCGGCTTCGTCGACCAGATGCTTGAGATCGAGGCCACCGATCCGGACGTGCTGTCGCTGTCGGTGATCCACGGTTTCATGGCCGGCGACGTGCCGGAGATGGGGACGCGCATGCTCGCCGTCACCAACGGCCAGCCCGACAAGGGGGCGCAACTGGCGCGTCGGCTCGGCCTTGAGCTGTTCGCCAAGCGCGGCACGTTCATGGTGCCACAGATCGACGAGAAGGAAGCGGTCAGCCGGGCGCTCGCCGCCATTGCCCATCCCGTGGTGATTGCCGACGTCTGGGACAACCCCGGCGGCGGCACGGCGGGGGACGCCACGGTGATCCTGCAGGAACTGCTGGCGCGCGGGGCGCGCAACGTGGCTGTCGGCCTGATCTGGGATCCGGTGGCGGTGCAGATCTGCACGGCCGCCGGCGAAGGGGCGGAGATTCCACTGCGCTTCGGCGCCAAGTCGGCACCGTTCACCGGCGAGCCGATCGACGCCATCGTCGAGGTGGTGCGCCTCGAGCCGCACGCCGCCATGCGCTTCGGCGACAGCGTCGCCCCCTTTGGCGCCGCCGCCCATATCCGCTTCAACGGCATCGACGTGGTGCTTGGCAGCGTCCGGGTGCAGAGCTACGATCCGTCGCTGTTCACTGCGCTCGGCATCGACCCGCTCACCAAGGACATCCTGCTCATCAAGTCGACCAACCACTTCTACGCCGCCTTCTCCACCATCGCCCCGGAAATCCTGTACTGTTCGGCCGGCCGGCCCTACCCGAACGATCCCGCCACCACGCCCTATCGCCGGGCCCGCCGCACCATCTGGCCGATGGTCGCCGATCCGCATGGCGGCGCCGGCGCCGCGGAGTATTCCTTGCCATGACCTTCACTTTGCCCCAAGCCGGCGATCGCCTCGCCAACCTGTCGACGCCGCAGCCGGTCATCGACGAGGACCGCCTCGCCGCCAACATCGCCCGCGTCCAGAGCTACATGGACGCCCACGGTCTCGCTTTCCGGCCGCACATCAAGACCCACAAGATCCCGGCGGTGGCGATGGCGCAGCGGCAAGCGGGCGCGCGCGGCATCAACTGCCAGAAGATCAGCGAGGCGGAGGTGTTCGCCGACGCCGGCTTCGACGACATCCTGATCACCTTCAACATCCTGGGCGCCGACAAGCTCACCGCCCTCGTCGCACTCAACGCCCGCCTCGGCGGCCTCAAGGTGGTCGCCGACAACGCCGTCACCGTCGACGGTCTCGCCACCGCCTTTGCCGGCAGCAAGCCGCTGACGGTACTGGTGGAGTGCGACACAGGTGCCGGCCGCTGCGGCGTCCAGACGCCGGCGGCGGCGCTGGAACTGGCCCTGCGCATCGCCGCCAGCCCGGCGCTGCGATTCGGCGGCCTCCTCACCTATCCGCGCGCCCATGGCGAGGCCGCGACGGAAGCGTTCTTCGCGGCGGCTCTCGCCGCGCTCAAGGCCAATGGCATCGCCTGCCCGATCGTCAGCAGCGGCGGCACGCCCAGCCTGTTCTCGGCCCATCTGGTGCCGTCAGCCACCGAGCACCGAGCCGGCACCTACGTCTACAACGACCGCTCGATGATCCGGGCCGGCCATTGCCGCCTCGACGACTGCGCCATGCACATCCTGGCGACGGTGGTTTCCCGCCCGACGCCGGACCGGGCCATTCTCGACGCCGGCTCCAAGGCGCTGACCTCGGATTTGCTCGGCTTTACCGACTTCGGACTGATCGTCGAATATCCCGATGCCGCGATCACCAGTCTTTCCGAGGAGCACGCCACCGTCGATCTTGCCAAGGTGGCGGGCCGGCGCCCGGAGATCGGCGAACGGCTGCGCATCGTGCCCAACCACACCTGTGTCGTCTCCAACCTGTTCGACCGCATGGTGTTCCATCGCGCCGGCGTGGTGACGCGCGTCGATGCGGTGGCCGCCCGCGGCTGTGTCTGGTAGCAGACCGGCGCGGCGCCGTATGGGGCGCCGGCCGATGGTTCCGATCGCCCGTCAGCTCTCGGGATAGAGCGTCGGCATGCCGAGCTTCGACAGGTCGACCTGGCGATCGAGCGACCAGCCGTCGGCGTCGAAGAGATGGCAGTCCTCGGCGCGAATGCCGACCGTGAACTCCTGGCCGGTCTGCACCGACGCGGCGCCGGGCAGCAGGGCACAGAAGGGTTCGCCCGAAGCCAGATTGGCGTAGGCGATGGTGTTGATGCCGAGCCGCTCGATGACCGCCGGCAGCACCGACACGTTGACGTCACCGCTGCCGAGCACCAGGTGTTCGGGCCGGATGCCCAACGTCATCGGCGAACCGACGACGCGCTGGCGCGGCGTCACGGGGACGCGCAGCGACTGGCCGGCGAACTCCACCGTCACCGAGGCGTCGTCGACGGCGGTGCAGGTGACAGCAAGAAAGTTCATCCGGGGATTGCCGATAAAGCCGGCGACGAACAGGTTGCGCGGCTTGTGATAGAGTTCGAGCGGCGCGCCGACCTGGGCGATGTCGCCGGCGTTCAGCACCACGATGCGATCGGCCATGGTCATGGCCTCGACCTGATCGTGGGTGACGTAGATCATTGTCGCCTTGAGCTGGCCGTGCAGCTTGCTGAGCTCGATGCGCATCTCGCCACGCAGCGCGGCGTCGAGGTTGCTCAGCGGCTCGTCGAACAGGAAGATCTTTGGCTCGCGCACAATGGCGCGACCGATGGCGACGCGCTGGCGCTGGCCGCCGGAAAGCATGCCCGGCTTCTGCGTCAGGCGTTTTTCGAGCTGCAGGATCTTGGCGACCGCCTCGACCTTCTCGCGGATCTTCTCTTCCGGCAGCTTTTCCACCCGCAGGGGGAAGGCGATGTTCTCGAACACCGTCATGTGCGGATAGAGGGCGTAGGACTGAAAGACCATGGCGATGCCGCGGGCGACCGGCGGCTTGTCGTTGACGCGCACGTCGTCGATCAGGATGTCGCCGCTGCTGGTCGAATCCAGGCCGGCGATCATGCGCAACAACGTGGACTTGCCGCAGCCCGAGGGCCCGACAAACACGATGAACTCGCCGTCGCCAACTTCGAGGCTGATGCTCTTCAGCACCTCGAAGTCATCGAAGGTCTTGTTGACATTTTTAAGTTGCAGCTGCCCCACGGCTCTTGTTCCCCGGAAAGCTCGGGCCGCCTTGCAGGTGACCGGCGGCTTCCATTCTCGTCGATTGGAGGATTCCCGCGGGCCGGGCCGGCCCGCGGGACACGCTGTGCGTCTTACTTGTACTGTTCGAGATCGGCGGCCGCCTTCTTGAGCGCGTCGGCAGGCGCGGCCGCGCCGGTGACGACCGACTGGACCAACTCGATCATGACGTTCTGGAAGCCCTTGTAGTCCTTGAACAGCGGTTCCGGACCACCGTAGGCGATGCCTTCGATGAGCGGCTTCCACGACGGATCGGCCTTGACGAACTCGTCAACCTTCGGCGACGGACGCAGCGGCGTCAGGCCGGCGTCGCCCTGCAGCTCGTACTCGCCCTGCGGGCCGGGCGAGGTGATGAACTTGGCGAACTCGATGGCCTTGTCCTCAACGCCCGTGCCCTTGAACACGGCCAGGCTGTCGGTGATGAGCAGCGTGCCCGGGCCCTTGGCTTCCGGACCGAGCGGCAGCGTGGTGATGCCCCAGTTGATCGACGTCTTCTTGAGGCGGCTGGCGGCACCCGAACCGGACTGGATCATGCCAACCTTGCCATCGAGGAAGATGGCACGGATCTCCTGCTGCTCGTAGGCGGTGGCGCCTTCGACCGAATAGGGCGTGATGTCCTTGTAGGCCTGCAGGGCAGCGAGAACCTGCGGGCTGTCGATGGTGATCTTGTCGCCGTCGATGACCTTGCCGTTGTTGGTGTACACCCAGTGCATGAACTGGTGCATGGTGTTGTCGAAGGTCTTGGCAGGCAGACCGTAGCCGGCCATGCCGGTCTTTTCCTTGATCTGCTTGGCGTCGGCGATTTCCTCAGCCCAGGTCTTCGGCGGCTTCTCGGGATCGAGGCCGGCGGCCTTGAACAGGTCCTTGTTCCAGTAGAGCGCCTTGGTCGAGAAGGCGATCGGCACGCCCCACTGCGTATCGTCGAAGGTGACGGTGTTGACGATGTTGGGGTAGTAGCTGGCCTTCTCGGCGTCGGTCATCGGCACGGGAACGATGAGGTCGTTCTCGGCAAACTGCTTCAGCGTGCGGGAGCCGACGTAGGCGAGCGCCACCGGATTGCCGGCCACGGCGAGCGTGGTGGCCTTGTCCTGGCACTGGTCCCAGCCGACGAGCTCGGGCTTGACCGACCAGCCGGCGTTCTTGCTCTCCCATTCCTTGATGAACTTCTGATGGATCGGGTCGATCGAGTCGCCGCAATAGATCCAGCTGATGGTGTGGTCGGCCGCCATGGCCAGCGCGGTGCCGGCCATGAACATGGCGGCGGCGCTGAGAGTCACTTTCGTCAGGATAGACATCGACTGTTCTCCTCTGGTTTTCGTTCAATCGAGCTTTCAGCCATCCGAGGTCGCCCGGCCGATCATGCCGCGGCGGGCACCCCACCCTTCATCCGGTCCCCCAATGGGGCCCGGTATCTCATTCGGACATTCACCACCCCCGAACGGAACCCATGCTCAGGACTTCACGGCACCGGCCGTCAGGCCCGCGACGAGGTATTTCTGCAGGAAAAAGAAGATGATCATCACCGGCGTGATGCCGACGAAGCTTGCCGCCATCAGCTCGTTCCAGGCCACTTCCTGCCGGCCGAAGAAGGCGAACAGACCGATGGACAGCGGCATGAACTCCGACTTCGAGTTGAAGGTCAGGGCGTAGATGAACTGCTGGGCATAGACGCTCAGGAAACAGTTGATGCCGGCGATCAGGATGCCCGGCATTGCGAGCGGCAGCACCACACGACGGAACGTATAGAAGCGGCTGGCGCCGTCGGCGAAGGCCGCCTCCTCGAGTTCGCGCGGGATGCGCAGCATGTAGGCGCGCAGCAGCCAGATGCCGGTGCCGAGAATGAAGGCGGTGCCCGGCACGATCATGGCGAAGTAGGTGTTGAGCATCCCGGTCTCACGCATCAGGCGGTAGAGCGGGATGAGCAGCACGGCGCCGGAAAACATGTTGACCATCAAGAAGCCGCTCAGCGTGGCGCCGCGACCGCGGAACTCGATGCGGGCCAGCGCGTAAGCCGCCGGGATGATCATCAGCAGGCCGAGGAAGGTACAGACGCCGGCGATGAAGATGCCGTTGAGGATGTAGAGCCAGAGCAGCGGCACCGTCTGCCAGATGGTGAAGTAGGCATCGAACGAGCCGTTCTTCGGCCAGAAGCTGTAGGGCGAGGAAAACAGCTGCGCCAGCGGCTTCAGCGACACGAGGAAGCCTTCGACGAACGGCGACAGCACGAAGCTCAGGAAGACGAAGATACCGAGATAGATGCCGATCTTCTCGTACCAGGTGTACTTGTCGATCATGTCTCAGCGCTCCTGCGAAGCCGACAGCTTGTTGACGATGCGGAAGTAGAAGAAGCAGAAGATCGACAGGCAGATGGCCACCAGCACGACACGGGCCGAGCCTTCACCATACTTGTACGAACCGAAGGCCGTCTTGTAGGTGTCGATGATCATCGTCGTCGTTTCGCCCGACGGTCCGCCGCGGGTCAGGATCCAGATGATGTCGAAGGAGTTGAAGGTCGAGATCAGCGAGATCATCGAGATGGTGATCAGCGACGGCGTGATCAGCGGCAGCGTGATGCGGCGCAGACGGTAGAGGCGGCTGGCGCCGTCGACCCAGGCGGCCTCATAGAGGTCCTTGGGGATGGATTGGATGGCAGCCAGCATGTAGAGCGTCACCAGCGGCACGCCGATCCACACGTCGGTGAAGATGGTGGCCCAGAAGGCGGTCGAGCCGTAGGCCAGGAAGGCGACCGGGCCGTCCACGAGGCCGAAGCGCTGCAGCAGGCCGGAAATCATGCCGAACTGGCCGTTGTACATCCAGCCCCACATGAAGATGCCGATGGCCATCGGCACGATCCACGGCGGCATGGTCAGCACGCGGAAGATCGCCCGGCCGGGCACGGCGGCGTTGAGCAGCGTGGCGCCACAGACGCCGATGATCATCTTGATCGACACCGAGAAGAACGTCCAGACGATGGTCCGGAGGATGATCACCTCGAAGCCCGACTTGAAGATGCGGACATAGTTGTCCCAGCCGACCCAGTTGACGGACTTCTTGAGCGCCGTGTCGGTGAACGACAGCAAGATGGTATCGACGAGCGGATAGGCGACGATGGCAATGACGTAGATCAGGGCCGGAGCCAGCAGCATCCAGGCGAATATGGCAGCGCTGCGGTTGACGTTCATGCTGTCGCCTCCTCAGCCGCGTTGCGCCTGCGACGTCGTCGCCGTCCCATGAAGACAGGCGTCGTACTTGGCCCAGACCGGGGCCAGGTCGATCACCTTGTGGCTGGCCCGCGCCTCGTCCATGGCGAGCGCCAGGATGCCGGCCTCGATGGCGTCGAGGGCGGACACCGGCAGCGCCGCGCCAGACTTGACGTGGGCGATGACGTCGGCGGCCATCTGCTCGTCGGCACCGTAGTGCTGCGACTTCTTCGATGGCGCCTGATAGGAGTTGCCAACCAGCTTGGCGCTGTCGATGGCGCGGTGGATATTGAGGAAGCCGCGCACGAAGTCGCCCTCGGCCGTGCCCTTGGCGCCGATGACGCAGAAGCGACGGAAATCGTCGGGAACGTTGAGGTTGGTGTGGAAGGCCAGCGAGGCGCCGTTCTCGTACTCGACGATGGCGGTCTGGAAATCGATGATATCGCCGTCGCTGTCGAACACCTTGTCGGCGCCCATCCAGCCGCTGGGCTTGCGATGGAAGACTTCGAGATCGTTGACGCCATGCGCCTCGGGAGCGTTGGCCGGCGTGAAGGAGCGACGGCCGCCGAAGCTTGCCACGAAGCGTGGCCGGGCGCCCATGACGCCGTTATAGAGATCGAGGTCGTGGCAGCACTTTTCGAGCATGAAACCGCCGGTATAGCGGCTGTAACGGCGCCAGTCGCGCATGAAGAAGGCGCCGTGGTAGGGCGGGATGTGCTCGGAGGCCTCGATCGAGGCGACATCGCCCAGCAGACCGGCCGCCTGAGCGGCACGCAGATCGCGGTAGAGCGGCGAATAGCGCAACACCAGACCGACCAGCAGGCGATCGTGGCCGTGCTTGGCGAGAAGGCGGGCGAGCTCGTAGCTCTCCTCTATCGACATGACGATCGGCTTTTCGGAGAACACCTTCAGGCCGGCTTCGAGGCCGATGCGAATGTGGTCGATGTGCATGTGGTTGGGCGAGCCGATCATCAGCAGATCGAACTTTTCGCCGGCAATCAGGGCCTCGGGCGTCTCATACTGCCGCCCCGGTGACACGCCGGCCCGTTCGAGCTGCGGCAGGCCGGCGGGGGCCGGATCGACGTAGCCAACGATTTCGAAATCCGGGTCGATGTCCTTGAATATCTCGCCGAGATAGCCAAGCCGGAAACCGAGACCGACGATGCCGACTTTCATTGCACAGAACCCCTCATTTAATTTTTTTTCGCAGCCTGCTGTAAAACATTGCCACGGTCAACCGGAATCCCCGCCCTATCGCCAATTTATGAAAATGAATTCAACGGTCTATGCATAGGAGCGCGATCTCAGTCGCGCCAGGCAACCAAAGATTTCATCTTCCGCATGGCTTGATGGCAAGCCGCTGTGACAACTGTTCCACTTGTGGAGTTTGCCTGTCGCTTCTAACGAGCCCAGTCGCATCTCCAGCCTTGTTTTGCAGTCAGGATAATACCAAAATAGGCCGCGAGTCCATGACCAATATGTATCGGCGGAATACCGGATTAATCCATTGTATATAAATGATATTCTGCAAATTCCGCAGAGCGTTCCGTTTTTTAATGAAAACTAATTTCGATCTTGGTATCGTGCTGGTATTGTCCGCCGGACCAACGGGAGACGGATCGATGACGGCCAGACCTCCACGTATTGCCGAGGCGCCAACCACGCTGGCCGCAACGCCAGACCGGCTGGGAGCATCGAAATGAGCGCCAGCCTGCCTCTCGATGAACTGCAGCAGGCCAGTGCCGGGCCGCTCTATCTCAAACTCAAGACCGTCATCGAGAATGCCATCGTCGTCGGCCGCCTCAAGCATGGCGACGCGCTGCCGCCCGAACGCGACATCGCCGACGTCGCCAACATCAGCCGTGTCACCGTGCGCAAGGCCATCGACACGCTGGTGGCGGACGGTCTTTTGGTGCGCCGACGCGGTTCGGGCACCTTCGTGGTCAAGCCGATCCAGAAACTGCAGCAGCCCCTGTCGCGCCTCACCTCGTTCACCGAGGACATGCGGCGGCGCGGCATGCAGGCCGGCTCGCGCTGGATCAGCCGGGGCCTGTTCTTTCCAACGCCGGAGGAAACGATGACGCTGGGGCTGGCCGGCACGGCGCGCGTCGCCCGGCTTATCCGCCTGCGCACCGCCAACGATCTGCCCATCGCCTTCGAGCGCACCAGCCTGCCCGACGACATCCTGCCCGATCCCGACGTCGTCGACGACTCTCTCTATCTCGCCCTGGCCGCCCGTGGTCTCAGACCGACGCGCGCCAACCAGCGCATCTCGGCGGTGCTGCTCAATGACGAGGAAACCGAACTCCTCGGCGTGCCCCCCGGCTCGCCGGCCTTGTCGGTGCAGCGCATCGCCTATTTCGACACCGGCCGGGTGATGGAAATGTCGACGGCGCACTACCGCAGCGATGCCTACGACCTCGTCGCCGAACTGACCATCGGTCCGTGAGAACCGCTTCCCTTCCGTTTCGTGCAATGAAAGACGTTACCCATGTCCAGGACTTTCGCCGTCACCGGCGGCCGCATCTTTGACGGCACCGCTTTCGTCGAGGATCGGGCTCTGCTGGTCGAAGGCGGCCGCATCGTTGCCCTGCCGGCCGTCGAGCAACTGCCGGCGGGCATCGACCGGCTCGACGCCAGCGGCATGATCGTCAGCCCCGGCTTCATCGACCTGCAGGTCAACGGCGGCGGCGGCGTGCTGTTCAACAACGAGCCCAGCGTCGCCGGCCTGCGCACCATGTGCGCCGCCCACGCCCGCTTCGGCACCACGGCGCTGATGGCGACGCTGATCACCGACACACCCGAGGTTGGGGCCCATGCCATCTCCGCCGGCATCGAGGCCCACCGCCAAGGCGTGCCGGGCTTTCTCGGCCTGCATTTCGAGGGACCGCACCTGTCGGTCGCCCGCAAGGGCACGCACAATCCGGCGCTGATCCGGCCGATGACCGACGACGATCTCGCGCGGCTGATCGAGGCGGTCGGCAAATTCGGCGAGGCCATCACCACCATCGCCCCGGAGAACGTCACCCCCGAGCAGGTGGCCCGGCTGGTCGAGGCCGGCTACGTCGTCAGTCTCGGTCATACCGACACCAAGGCGGCGGCGGTCGGTGCCTACGTGGCGGCCGGCGCCTCGATGGCGACGCACCTCTTCAATGCCATGAGCCAGATGGTCAACCGCGAGGCCGGACTGGTCGGCGCGGCGCTGGCCAGCGGCCGCATCTCCTGCGGCCTGATCGCCGACGGCTTCCACGTCGACCCGACGGTGATGCAGGTGGCACTGCGCGCCAAGCAGGGTCCCGGCCGCATCTTCCTCGTTACCGACGCCATGTCGCCGATCGGCACCGACATCACCAGCTTCGAGCTCACCGGCCGGCAGGTGTTCCGCAAGGGCGGCCGGCTGACGCTGGCCGACGGCACGCTGGCCGGCGCCGACGTCAACATGCTGGCCTGCGTCCGCTTCGTGCACGAGCGGCTCGGCCTGCCGCTCGGCGAAGCCATCAACATGGCCTCGCTCTATGCCGCCGAGGCGGTGGGCTGCGCCTCCAAGGGCCTGCTCGCCGCCGGCATGGACGCCGACTTCCTGCTGCTGCGGCGCGACCTGACGCTGGCGGCCACCTACATCGGCGGGGCCTGCGTCCACCGCCCGACTGAGACGGGAACCCCTGCCCCATGATCGTCTGCTTCGACATCGGCGGCACCGCCATCAAGGGCGCCGTCGCCCACGCCGTGACCGCCATCCGGCCCTTTCCGCGCCGGCCGACGCCGCTCGACGACTTCGGCGCCTTCGTCGACACGCTGAAGGCGGTGATCGGGGAAGCCGGCGGCCGCCCCGACCGCATCGCCATCTCGATCGCCGGCATCATCGATCCGGACAGTCACAAGGCGGTGGTGGCCAACGTGCCGTGCATCCACGGCCGGCCGCTGCAGGCCGATCTCGAGGCAGCGCTCGGCCTGCCGGTGCTGATCGCCAATGATGCCGACTGTTGCGTGCTGGCCGAAGCCGGCATCGGTGCCGGGCGCGGTCATCGCATCGTCTTCGGCGTCATCCTCGGCACCGGCGTCGGCGGCGGTCTGGTCATCGACGGCAAGCTGATCAACAGCGACGGCGGCTTTGCCGGCGAATGGGGTCACGGCCCGGTGGCGGCGACGCGCGCCGGTCATCCGCCGGTCGAGCTGCCGCGCTTTGCCTGCGGTTGCGGTCAGATCGGCTGCGTCGACGCCATCTGCAGCGCCCGCGGCATGGAGAAGCTGCACGCCGAACTGCATGGCGCGGCGCTGAGCAGCGAGGCGATCACGGCGGCCTGGCTGGCCGGCGAGGCCACGGCGGCGCGCACGATCGACGTCTACGTCGACATTCTGGCCGGGCCGTTGGCGCTGGTGGCCAACGTCACCGGCGCCACCATCATTCCAGTTGGCGGCGGCCTCTCCAATTGCGTGCCGCTGATCGAAGCCATCGATACGGCGGTGCGGGGACGCATCCTGCGGCGGTTCGACCGGCCGCTGGTGGTGCCGGCCCTCTGCCAGGTCGAGCCGGGCCTGGTCGGCGCCGCCGTGCTGGGATTTGCCGCCGCGCCGGTCTGAGCGGTCTGCCGCTCACGTCAACGGCAGGACTTGTCCAGGCGAACGATGGCCTTGTCGGCGCCCGTGACGGCGAAGTCGAGCGGGCCGAGATGGCCCGTGGTATCGACGAGCCGCACCGGCGTCTTGCCCTTGAGCATGGCGACGATGGCACCCTTGCGATCAACCTCGCCGGCCATGATGCCGTCCATGGCCTCATAGTGCAGCGTCAGCGTCTGGCGGTCGCTGCCGGCGCTGAACTCGAAGCGCGCCTTGAACTCCATGTTGCCATCGGGCGGGAAGTCGTCGCCGACCTCGGTCACCAGCACGAGACGCAGCTGGCCGGCGTCGCCACACGACAGGTTGAGCGTGGCGTCGGGATCGGCCGTGGCGCAGGCGTGAGCGGTCAGCGTCGGCCCCTCCTCTTCCTCCTCGACGGTGGCCGCCCACTTCTGGCAGGAGGCAGCCCAGGCCGGAGTGGCCGCAAGGACAATGGTCGTCAGGAGGATACAGGACGTAAGGCGCATCGGCATTTCCCCATCAAGGTGGAAGGCCACAGTCCGCCCGCCGCCGGTTGCGGTCAATCCGGCCTTCAGCCGTAGCGGCGCCCCGCCTCGATGGCGAGCCCAGCCCCCACCGACCCAAAGACGTTGCCGTTGACGACGCGCGCCGACGGTAGCGCCGCCAGGATGGCCGAGCGGACGTGCTCAAGGCGCGTCGAACCGCCGGTCAGGAACACGGCGTCGACCGCCTCGGCCCGGACACCGGCGCTGGCGAGGCAACCATCGACGCGGGCGCCGATGCGGTTGGCGAGATCGTTGGTGTTGCCGACCAGCGCGCCGTGATCGATGCGCGTCCTGAGGCCGCGCTCGACGAAGCCGAGATCGAGTTCGACCTCGCCCTCCTCGGCGGTGGTGATCTTGGCGGCCTCGACGGCGATGGCCAGGCTGTGGCCGCGCTCGTCTTCGACGACGTTGAGCAGACGCTGCACCAGATGCGGCTCGGCGGCGTCGCGCTCCACCTCGACGAGTTCGCGCCGGATGCGCGGCTCGTAGAGGCGGTTGATCGACGACCAGGTGGCGAGGTCATGGTAGTAGGTCGACGGCACGTCGAGGCCGTTGCCGCGCATGCGCGAGCGGAAGCCGAGGTGCGGCATGACGGTGCCGAGGCTGAGACTGCGGTCGAAGTCGGTACCGCCGATATGGACGCCGTCGTTGGCCAGCACGTCGGCGGCCCGGTCGGGGCGTTGCCGGCGCTCGGGGCCGAGGCGCACCAGCGAGAAGTCGGAGGTGCCGCCGCCGATGTCGGCGATCAGCGCCAGTTCCTCGCGGTCGAGGCTGCTTTCGTAGTCGAGGCTGGCGGCGATCGGTTCGTACTGGAACGATACCTCGTGGAAGCCGAGCTCGCCGGCGATCTCGGCCAGCGTCGTCTCGGCGATGCGATCGGCTTCGGGATTGCCGTCGACGAAGAACACCGGCCGGCCGTGTACGACGTGGGTCAGCTCGCGCCCGGTCACCGCCTCGGCCCGCTGCTTGACCTCGGCGAGATAGCGCTTCAGCACGTCGCGGAACCTGACGCGCGAACGGCCGACCAGGGTCGTCTCCTGCATCAGCGCGTGGCCGAGCACCGACTTGAGCGCCCGCATCAGGCGACCGTGCTCGCCATCGACATAGGCGGCGATGGCGGCGCGGCCGACAGCGATGCCGCCGCGCTCGAAATAGAAGATGGCGCTCGGCAGCGTGTCGTTGTCGCCCTCGAGCTCAAGGAGCCTGGCTCCACCGCCATCGGCCACACCGAGCGTCGTGTTCGATGTGCCGAAATCGAGACCGCAGGCTGTCATGTTCGTCCCCGGAAAAATGAAGCGCGGCCGGGCTCAGGCGCCGGCCGCTGCGAAGGGGGCGGACAGATAGTTCAAAGGCCGGTCGATTGCCAGCGGAAAATTCACAGCAGGACGAACAGCAGGCCGGTCAGCGCCAGCAGCACCAGCAAAGCGCTGAAGCTGCCGATGTCGCTGGTGAGCGGCGGTTCGGCGGCTATGGTGTCGAGGTGTCGGCGCAAGCCGGCGAGGCGGTGGGAGGCTTCGAAACTCTTGACGTGCAGCGGCAGAAGCTCGCTGCTGAGGGCTGTTCTGAAATCGTTCATGACCGGCCGCGTTACTCGTGCAACAGGAAACCGCGAGGGGCGAGGTCATGATGGCCGGATGTGGTTAAAATAGCCTCAAGAGGGGAATTCCGGTTGACAGGCGGCGCGCGGTTTGGAACGCATCAGGAACGATGATCGCGCTTCGGCCGCCGGCGTGGCAAACTCGCGCCGACCGAATCGCCCGGTGCCGGTCCTGGTGCCGACAGCCGGACAACGGGTCCGGTGTTTGGGAGTTATCCGCTTGACGAAGACGGGACGCACGCAAAAGCAAGACCTGTTCGCCGATCTGCCGCAACCTGTCGCGTCGGAGCCAAGAACCGGAGCCAGCGCGCCGGTGGCGGAAAGGGCGGCCAAGGCGGCACGGCCGCGAGCTGGTGCGCCGCGCATGGCCACGGCGAGCGAGAGCGAATACAACGCTTCGACCATCGAGGTGCTCGAGGGACTGGAGCCAGTGCGCCGTCGTCCCGGCATGTACATCGGCGGCACCGACGACAAGGCGCTGCATCACCTGTTCGCCGAAGTCATCGACAACTCCATGGACGAGGCGGTGGCCGGCCATGCCTCGTGGATCGAAGTGCGCCTTGAGGCCGACGGCTTCCTGACGGTGACCGACAACGGTCGCGGCATTCCCGTCGATCCGCATCCGAAGTTCCCGGACAAGTCGGCGCTCGAAGTCATCATGTGCACGCTGCATGCCGGCGGCAAGTTCGACAGCAAGGTCTACGAGACGTCGGGCGGTCTGCACGGCGTCGGCGTGTCGGTGGTCAACGCCCTGTCGGAAGTGCTCGAAGTGGAAGTGGCGCGTGGCCGCCAGCTCTATCGCCAGACGTTCTCGCGCGGCATCCCGCAGGGCGGACTGCAGTTGCTCGGCGAGACGATGAACCGGCGCGGCACGCGCACCCGTTTCCGTCCCGACCCGGACATCTTCGGGCCCGATCTCAAGTTCGAGCCGGCGCGCATCTTCAAGATGGCGCGCTCGAAGGCCTATCTGTTCGGCGGCATCGAGATCCGCTGGTCGTGCGATCCGGCGCTGGTCGAGGGCACCAAGACGCCGGCCGAAGCGGTGCTGAAGTTCCCCGGCGGTCTCACCGACTTCCTGGCCGAGGCGCTCGACGGCGAGAAGCGGGTCAGCGACGAGATTTTTGCCGGCAAGGTCGGCGAAGGCGGCCACGGCACCGTCGAGTGGGCGATGGCCTGGTTTGCCGGCGACGGGTTCGTCCATTCCTATTGCAACACCATTCCGACGCCGGACGGTGGCACGCACGAACAGGGCCTGCGCATCGCCCTTACCCGCTCGCTCAAAACCTATGGCGACATGGTCGGCAACAAGCGCGTCGCCCAGGTGACGCCCGAGGACGTGATGACGTCGGCCGGCGCCATGCTGTCGGTGTTCGTGCGCGAACCGGAGTTCGTCGGCCAGACCAAGGACAAGCTCGCCACCGCCGAAGCCTCGCGCATCGTCGAGAACGCCATCAAGGACGCCTTCGACCATTGGCTGACCGGTTCGCCGCAGCAGGCCGGCCGCCTGCTCGACTGGATCATCGAGCGGGCCGACGAACGGCTGCGCCGCCGCCAGGAAAAGGACGTGCTGCGCAAAAGCGCCATCCGCAAGCTGCGCCTGCCGGGCAAGCTGGCCGACTGCACGCAAAACGCCGCGCAAGGCTCGGAACTGTTCATCGTCGAGGGTGACTCGGCCGGTGGCTCGGCCAAGCAGGCTCGCGATCGCGCCAGCCAGGCGGTGCTGCCGCTCCGGGGCAAGATTCTCAACGTTGCCAGTGCCGGCCGCGAGAAGGTGACGGCCAACCAGCTCCTCGCCGACCTGCTGCAGGCGCTCGGCTGCGGCACGCGCGCCAACTATCGCGAAGACGATCTGCGCTACGACAAGATCATCGTCATGACCGATGCCGACGTCGACGGCGCCCACATCGCCTCGCTGCTGATCACCTTCTTCTATCGCGAGATGCCGGGCCTTATCCGGCACGGCCACCTGTTCCTGGCCGTGCCGCCGCTCTATCGCCTCACCCACGGCGGCAAGACGGTGTACGCCCGCGACGACGCCCACCGCGAGCAATTGCTCAAAACCGAGTTCAGGAACAAGAAGCCCGAGATTGGCCGCTTCAAGGGCCTCGGCGAGATGATGCCGAGCCAGCTCAAGGAAACGACCATGGCCCCGAAGACGCGCACGCTGCTGCGCGTCGTTCTCGTCGAGGACGAGGCCGAACAGACGGCCGACACGGTCGAGCGACTGATGGGCAACAAGCCCGAGGGTCGGTTCCAGTTCATCCAGGAGAACGCCGAGTTCGCCGAGGATCTCGACATTTGAGGATAGAAGATGCCCTATAAGCTGGTGGCCCTCGACATCGACGGCACGCTCTACAATTCGGACAAGGCGATCTCGCCGCGCACCCGGCAGGCGCTGATCGACCTGCAGCAGCGGGGCGTCATCGTGGCGCTGGCCTCCGGCCGACCGGTGTCCGGCATCGAGCCGATCGCCGAGGCGCTCGATCTCGAAAAGCACCATGGCCTGATCGTCGCCTACAATGGCGGCCGCGTCATCGACGCCACCAGCCGTACGGTGCTCTACGAGCAGACGCTGCCGCTTGATCTGTCCAAGCGGCTGTTGCGCCACCTCGCGGCCCTGCCGGTGACGCCGATCGTCGACGACGGCCGCGATATCGTCACCGACAATCCCGACGGTTTTCACATCCGCTTCGAGTGCGCCATGGTCAATCTCGGCCTGCGCGTTGTCGGCAATCTCGCCGAAGACCTCGACTTCGAGCCGGTGAAGATCCTGATTGCCGCCCCCGCCGAGGTGCTGGGACCGACCATTCCGGCCATCGAGGCGCCATTCGCCGGCGAACTCGGCTTCGTGTTGTCGACGCCCTACTATCTCGAAGCGCTGCTGCCCGAGGTGTCGAAGGCCGACGGCCTCAAGGTGGTGTGCGACCGGCTGGGCATCGCGCCCAGCGAGGTCATGGCCTTTGGCGACGCGCCCAACGACCTGACGATGATCGAGTTCGCCGGCCTCGGCGTCGCCATGGGCAACGCCTGTCCCGAGCTCAAGGCGGCAGCCAACACCGTGACGCTGACCAACGACGACGACGGCATCGCCCACATGCTGGCCCAGCATTTCGGCTGACCTTCTGTTGGCGGCAGCGCCGCAATCTCCTTGACAGCCGGCCCCGGATGGCGGCAGCCTCAGCGATGCAAGGTGTTCCGGACGAGTCTTCGCCCGGGATGAAACGGGAATGGGGTAAGCGGCCTCGCTGGAGCGCCGCCGAAGCCTCAACCGCCCCCGCGACTGTGAACGGCGAGCGATCTGCCAGCATGCCACTGGGCCAATTTCCCTTTGGGGAGAGCCGGCCCGGGAAGGCGGTGGAACCGCAGCGACCCGTGAGTCAGGAGACCGGCCTTGCCTATCGGTAGACCACAACGTCCGTCGGGTGAGACGGCAAGGAGACAGACATGCATATCGAACCAGGGCTCGTAGCCGATTCCAAGATCTGGTTGAGCTATTTCACAGCTTGCGGCGCCGGCGCCTACGCGCTCAAGGCGACCTTCGACACCATCCGCGATCGCGGCCTGATGTCGCTTGTCACGCGCACCGCCGCCACCACGGCGCTGGTGTTTTCCTTCTTCGAAGTGCTGCCGCACTATCCGATCGGCGTCTCCGAGGTGCATCTGATCCTCGGCTCGACGCTGTTCCTGGTGTTTGGCCTGGCGCCGGCCGCCCTCGGCCTCGCCCTCGGCCTCTTGGTGCAGGGGTTGTTCTTCGCGCCCTTCGACCTGCCGCAGTACGGCATGAACGTCACCACGCTGCTGGTGCCGCTCATCGCCCTCACGGCGCTGGCGCGCCAAGTCATCAAGCCCGACACGCCGTACGTCGAGCTGCGCTACCGTCAGGCGCTGGCGCTGTCGACTACCTATCAGGCCGGCATTGTCGTCTGGGTCGGCTTCTGGGCGCTCTACGGTCAGGGCTTCACGGCGGCGAATTTCACGGCCATCACTTCGTTCGGCGCGGCCTACATGTCGGTGATCATCGTCGAACCGCTGGTCGATCTGGCGGTGCTGGCCGTGGCCAAGACCTTCCATCGTCTGGCCGGCAGCATGCTGCTGGAGCGTCGGCTCTACGAAGCCGCCTGAGACGGCCTGCCGGGCTGATCCCTGACGGCTCCGCCCCCGGGCGGGGCCGTTTGTCCATTCGGGCGCCTGCCCGCCCAACGCAACACCGCAGCCGGGAGCCATCGGCATGACCACCTCGCCCTCGCCCCGCCAGCACATCGCCTCGCTGGCGCTGGTGGTGCCGGACTACGACGCTGCCATCGCCTTCTACGCCGGCCGCCTCGGCTTCGATCTCGTCGAGGATACGCCGCTCGGCGGCGGCAAGCGTTGGGTGCTGGTGTCGCCGCCCGGTGGCGAAACGCGCCTGTTGCTGGCCGAGGCGGCCGACGAGCGCCAGCGGGCGGCCATCGGCAACCAGACCGGCGGGCGGGTGTTCCTGCTGCTTGCCACCGACGACTTTGCCCGCGACCACCGCCGCTATCTTGAAAACGGCGTACAGTTTCTGGAGGAGCCGCGCCACGAAGCCTACGGCGTGGTTGCCGTGTTCACCGATCCGTTCGGCAACAAGTGGGACCTCATCGAGCACCGCTGACGAGCGTGTGGCAGCAGGCCGGACCGCAGTAGCGCCGAGATCAGTTTTCCGCCTCGGGACGTGTTTGTTGCGTCGATCTCGCTCGATTCACCAAAAAGGCGTAACCGTGGTCGTGCGGACTACTGAAATTCGCAGGATTTGATTGACATGAGGGCGATTCCACCTATGGTCATCGCTCGTAACCCGGCGTCATGGGACGACCGGGCTTCCGTATATGATGTCCCGCCGCCATGGCGACCGGACTCTCCCTGAGAGATCGCACCTCGATATGAATTTCACAGATCTCGGACTGAGCGCCAACGTTCTGGCAGCGGTTGAGGCGGCGGGCTACACCACGCCTACCCCCATCCAGGCTCAGGCCATCCCCCATGCTGTCGCCGGACGCGACGTGATCGGCATTGCCCAGACCGGTACGGGCAAGACCGCCGCCTTCGTCCTGCCGATGCTGACGCTGCTCGAAAGCGGCCGCGCCCGCGCCCGCATGCCGCGCACCCTGATCCTCGAGCCGACGCGCGAACTCGCCGCGCAGGTCGAGGAAAACTTCATCAAGTACAGCATCAACAACAAGCTCAACATCTCGTTGCTGATCGGCGGCGTGTCGTTTGACGACCAGGACCGCAAGCTTGATCGTGGTGCCGATGTGCTGATCGCCACGCCCGGCCGGTTGCTCGACCATTTCGAGCGCGGCAAGCTGCTGCTCAATGGCGTCGACATCCTGGTCATCGACGAAGCCGACCGCATGCTCGACATGGGCTTCATCCCCGATATCGAGCGCATCTGCAAGCTGATCACCAAGAACCATCAGACGCTGTTCTTCTCGGCCACCATGCCGCCGGAAATCCAGTCGCTGACCGAAAACTTCCTCACTGATCCCGTGCAGATCGAGGTGGCCAAGCCCGCCACCACCGCCAAGACGGTGGCTCAGCGTCTGGTCGCTACCGGGCCGGAGGACTACGACAAGCGCGATACGCTGCGCGAGCTGATCCGTGGCGCCGAGGACCTCAAGAACGCCATCGTGTTCTGCAACCGCAAGCGCGACGTGTCGGTGGTCTATCGCAGCCTGGAGAAGCACGGCTTCAACGCCGGCGCCCTGCATGGCGACATGGACCAGCGGGCCCGCATGGCTACGCTCGATGCCTTCAAGAAGGGCACGCTGACGGTGCTGGTCGCCTCCGACGTCGCCGCCCGCGGTCTCGACATTCCCGACGTCAGCCACGTCTTCAACTATGATCTGCCGATCCACGCCGAGGACTACGTCCACCGCATCGGCCGCACCGGTCGCGCCGGTCGCTCGGGCACGTCGATCTCGCTGGTTGGCCCCGGCGATCAGAAGTATCTCGCCGCCATCGAGAAGCTGATCGGCGAGAACGTCGTCTGGATCGGTTCGGAAATCGCTTTCGACCCCGACGCGCGCAAGCGCGGTCGCGGTCGCAAGACCACCGACAAGCCGGAAAAGACCGAGAAGACCGAGGCGGCACCGCGTCGCAGCCGGTCGAGCCGGGCCGAACGGGCGCCACAGGCGGCCGACGACGAGGCGCCGCGCGAGACGCGCGCCACGCAGCCGCGCGAGCGCCGCGAAGACCGTCCGTCGCGACGCGAAGAGCGGGCCCCCGAGGCGCCGGCCCGCATGGGCGATCGTCCCCGCTCGCTGCCGCGCCGCGACAACAACGATGACGGCCCGCAGATCATCGGTCTCGGCGACCACGTGCCGGCTTTCCTGCTGCGGCCGGTCCGCATCGCCAAGCCCGCCTGACCTGCGTCGATCGACACCTCAGCCCTGCCAGAACGGCGGCTTCCGAACGGAAGTCGCCGTTTTCGTTGCCCAGCGCGACAGCCATCTGCACGCAGAAGTTTTCGCCGCGCTCATATATGCTTTTGATATACTGCGGTGGTCTCGGCGAAATTTGCCGATCAGCCGTCTCAAAAAGTGGTTTGTCTACCAATCCACAGGAAATCACGACGAGTTGAAAACGTCGTATTTTCAGGGGTTTGTGAGTGAAGGAGAAATGGCTGTCGGTATTCAGTTTTCGCTCTAGGTGCAGTATAGGTGCAGAGAGCGCCGGCTAGAATCGGCGGCGAATGTGCGGGTGTGGTGAAACTGGTAGACGCGCCGGATTCAAAATCCGGTTCCGAAAGGAGTGTCGGTTCGATTCCGACCACCCGCACCACCTTCAATCTCAAGGCAAATCTACGGTCAGAGAGTTCGGATCTTATTCGGCTCTCTATCGAGAGCGCGTCCATCGATCGATGATCGAATGTGAGGTGATGATCGGCGGCGAGTCTGACTCAATGTTCTCCTTACAGGAGGGAACGATGGCCCGAGCGCGCTGATTGACTATTTGCGGTCACGGGTTTGTAGGCTTCGTCAGATGGGCTTTCTGCTCGCCAGGCAGCAGTTCGGTTCGGGGTCGGCAGATCGCTCCGATCCGTTGGATCGGCCGGGCGAGCGATCAGCACGAGGGCGAGACCCGGCATTGTGGCTCTCGCCTCAATCCACAAGAGATCTTCGTTTTCTAGATGATCGAAGCGCAGGAGGACATTACGCCCAATGAGATGGTGGTGCGCCTCGTCAATGAGGTTGGTCTCTAGATCGGTCGTAGTGCCCAGAGGATTTGGGCTCGGCCGTCGTGGCTGGACCTTCAAATAAGACCGCATACGCGCTGGAGCAGGAACGAGCGGATCTCGTGAAGCGGCGCCAGGCGTGGCTCGATGGCCAACTCGACCTTGACTCGGCGCGTCTGGTCTTTAGCGATGAGACTGGGCTTTCGACAAAGATGGCTCGCCTTCGCGGACTGCCTCTGTCGTTGTGGCGCTGCCGTGTAGAACTTGACCCATAGTGCATCCCTCCAAGCCGGAGAAAATAATGCATCATCAAGGCATGGGATTAAACATCTAGGGATGACCGCGTTTTATCTATAGTCGAGCAAACGGCCTAAAGGCGGAATCGTTGTCATCGCCGAATAGGCGCTTAGCTCCGTCGCTCACCTCAAAAAGGCGAACCGCGCACTTGATCGGGTGCGCTATCGCCCAGCAAGATCTTTGACAGATGATGCGTCAGTTCGGCCGCGATCTCTACGGTGAGCGTGGTGATGAGACGACGGTTGACCGCAAGGGACTTTTCGAACAGTGGCGTATATCCACTACAGAACAGTGCCCGCTGGCACCTGTCTTCCAGCAAGATCGCCGATTTCTACAATAATTGAAGACGATGTGCGCGTCCGTTGACATTGAATTCTTCATCATCTCTTTTCTATTCCCGGCTCGATTCTGTGCAGAAGACTCCCAGATTGGAGCGACGAAGAAAATGTGAGGCGTGTCACTTAACTCGATAAATGCATCAAGGCTTTGACAGGCTGTGTCTTGCAGGATAGTGTTGTCTGTGATGGGAATGGAGCTTCCCGACAACCGCCTCAGCGCTGATAGCTCCTGCTTGAAACGGGCCAATGGTCCGTCGCGGCAGGGGCGTTTCCGAAACCCGCCGCCGGCGGGTTTTTTGTTGCCCGAGTTGTGACCGGCGCGGGCAATCCCGTCGCCGCTCGTGATGGAGGTGACGATGAACGCCGCGGCTGAACCCAAGATCATCGTGGCGCTGCTGCCCGAGCCGGAAACGGTGGTGCCCTGCCTCGACTGCGCGCTGGCCGCCGCCGACGGCTTCGACGCCGCCATCTCGGCCATCCACGTCGGTTTCAACCCGCGGTTCGCCTTCGTGCCGCCGGAGGAGATCGCCATCCAGCAGTTGCGCGAGCTGAGGGAGGGCACCATCGCCGCCCGCCTCGCCCGCACCAAGGCCGTGTTCGATGCCTGGATCGCCGGCCGGGCGGGCGCGCCGGTCACCTGGAAGCACGACGAGGGCGACGTCGGCGCGCTGGTCGCCGCCGAGACGGCCGACGCCGACCTGGTGGTGATGGGCAACCCGGTGCGCCTCGACGGCCGCGACGCCTTCCACGCCACGCTGTTCTGGTCGAAGCGGCTCTTGCTGGTGGCGCCGCCCGATCCGAGAGCCGGCCCGCCGTCGGCGCGCACCGTCGGCCGCCACATCGTCGTCGGCTGGAAGCCTGGCGAGCCGGTGAAGCGGGCGGCGCGGAAGGCGCTGCCCTGGCTCACCCGGGCCGACAAGGTGACGGTGGTCTCCGTCGAAAAGCCCGGCGCCGCGTCCTACCAGACCTCCGCCCGCGCCTTCTTCGCCGAGCTCGGCGTCGCCGTCGACTGCGTCGAGCTGAGGCGCGAGGCCGGCAGCGTCGGCCTGCAACTGCTCGCGTCAAGCGACCGGCTCGGCGGCGACAGCCTGCTGATCGGCGCCTTCAAGCACGGCGCGCTGTGGGAGGCGATCCTCGGCGGCGTCACCCGCGACGTGCTGGCCGCCGCCCGCATCCCCGTCTTCATGATGTGCTGAAACCGGCCGACAAAGGGAGATCCTCCATGGCCCTGATCGACAAGGTAACCGCCCGCGAAATCCTCGATTCCCGTGGCAATCCCACCATCCGCGTCTACGTGGCGCTCGACGACGGCACAACCGTCGCCGCCTCCGTGCCGTCGGGCGCTTCGACCGGCGAGAACGAGGCCGTTGAACTGCGCGACGGCGACAAGCACCGCTACGGCGGCAAGGGCGTGCTGAAGGCGGTCGCCAACGTCACCGACGTCATCGGCCCGGCGCTCAAGGGCTGCGACCCGACAGCGCAGGCGGCGATCGACCGGCGAATGATCGAGCTCGACGGCACCAAGAACAAGGGCAAGCTCGGCGCCAATGCTATCCTGGGCGTCTCGATGGCCGTAGCGCGCGCCGGCGCTGCCGTATCCAGGCTGCCGCTCTACGCCTATCTCGGGGGCAAGGCGAAGCGCCTGCCGGTGCCGATGATGAACATCCTGAACGGCGGCAAGCATGCCGACAATTCGGTCGATTTCCAGGAGTTCATGGTGATGCCGGCTGGTGCTCCTAGCTTCGCCGAGGCGCTGCGCTGCGGCGCCGAGACCTTCCATGCCCTGAAGGCAATCCTGGCCAAGAAGGGCTATTCGACGGCGGTCGGCGACGAGGGTGGCTTCGCGCCGAACCTGAAATCCAACGAGGAGGCGTGCGAGCTGATCGTCGCCGCCATCGAGGCGGCCGGCTACAAGCCCGGCCGCGACGCCTTCATTGCTCTCGACCCGGCCGCGAGTTCCTTCTTCGAGAACGGCACCTACAATCTGAAGAAATCGGGGCTCGGCATGAAGAGCGCCGACGAGATGATCGACATCTATGAGCAATGGATCGCCACCTATCCGATCGCCTCGCTCGAGGACGGGCTCGACGAGAACGACTGGAGCGGCTTCGCCCGCCAGACGGCGAGACAAGGCGGCCGCATCCAGATCGTCGGTGACGACATCTTCGTCACCAACGTCGACTTCGTCAAGCGCGGCATCGCCGAGAAAACGGCCAATGCGGTGTTGATCAAGCTCAACCAGATCGGCACCGTCTCCGAGACGGTCGAAACCATCAACCTCTGCATCTCGGCCGGCTGGAATTACGTGGTTTCGCACCGCTCCGGCGAAACCGAGGACACCTTCATGGCCGACTTCGCCGTCGCCATGGGTGGCGGCCAGATCAAGACCGGCTCGGCCTGCCGCTCCGAGCGCATCGCCAAGTACAACCGCCTCCTCGAGATCGAGGCCGAGCTTGGCGCAAACGCCGTGTTCCGCTCGCCCTTCAACTGACCTTCGGGCGGAGCCGGTCTCGCCGGCTCCGCTCGCTTTTCCATCTGGGAGACTTGATCGATGGGGTATTACGGTTTCCTGCTGGTGTTCATCGGCGGTGGCATCGGCAGCGCGTTGCGCCATGGTTCGGCGCTGGTGGCGGCGCGCTGGTTCGGGACGGGGCTGCCCTACGGCACGCTGTTCGTCAACATCTTCGGCAGCTTCGTCATGGGGCTGATCACCGAATACTGGGCGCTGAAGAGCGGCTTGCCGCAGCCGGTCCGCCTGTTCCTGACCACCGGCATCATCGGCGGCTTCACCACCTTCTCGACCTTCTCGCTCGATACGGCGGTGCTCTGGGAGCGCGGCCAGTCGCTGGCGACGCTCGCCTATGTGCTGGGCTCGGTGGTGGTATCGATCGGCGCGCTGGTCGCCGGCCTCGCCGTGGTCCGGACGCTCGTCATTCCAGCGACGGCCTGAATGGCATGCCCTATGGGAGGTCGCCATGCCCGATGAGAACGCCCCAGCCGTCCCCAGCCGGGCGGTTTCGGTCGCGGTCAGCGTCCTCTTCGCCAATCCGTCGCGAGGTTTCGATGAGGAAGCGCCGGCGCCGGCCTGTTTCCGCGATCTCAACCTCGACCAGATCGTCGCAGCCGCGACGGCGCCGAAGCCGGACTACCACCTCGTGCCGATCTTCCACACGGCGCTCGCCGACATCGCGGACATCCGCTACCGGCAGGCCGTCTTCCGCGATGCCGAACGGCCGGAGGTGCGGGCCGCGCTCGACGCCTTCGCCGAGGGCATGCAGGCGCTCAGGGCCAACCGCGCGCAGATCGACAAGGTCCGCTACAAGCTGGAGCAGCAGGCCTGGTTCCTCGACGGCGTGCTGCTCTACGACGCCGCAGTGCGCGGCTTCGTCGAGGCCTTCACGGCCGTCGAACTGCACTCGGCCGGGCTCGGAGCGTTCCGCGACTATCTCGCCGCCTATGCCGGCAGCTCGCGCTTCACGGCGCTGGCCGCCGCGGCCGCTGGCCTCAAGCGTGACCTCGCCGCCATTTCCTACTGCGTCTATCTGATCGGCAGCCACGTTCACGTCGCGCCGCAGGAAAGCCAGCCGGATTTTGCCGAGGAAGTGCTGGACGTCTTCGCCAAGTTCAAACAGGCCGACGCGAAGGATCACAGCGTCAAGCTTCCGGACAGGGGGGCGATGAACCACATCGAGGCGAGCATCCTCGATCTGGTAGCCCAACTCTACCCGGAAACCTTCAGCCGCCTCGACGCCTTCGCCACGGTAGAAGCCGACTTCATGGACACGACCATCGCCACCTTCGATCGGGAGGTGCAGTTTTACCTTGCCTGGCTCGACCATATCGCCCCCGTCAGGCGCCGGGGGCTGCCGTTCTGCTATCCCGAGGTCTCGGACGGCAAGGCGGTGCACGGCGAAGCCGTTTTCGACGTCGCGCTGGCCCACAAGCTCGCCGGCCAAGGCGACACCGTCGTCACCAACGACTTCGCCCTCGCCGGCTCCGAACGCATCGTCGTGGTCACCGGCCCCAACCAGGGCGGCAAGACCACCTTCGCCCGCATGCTCGGCCAGTTGCACTATCTCGCCGGCCTCGGCTGCCCGGTGCCCGGCCGCTCGGCGACGCCGCATCTGTGCGACCGCATCTTCACCCATTTCGAACGCCCCGAGATCGCCACGTCGGAGCGCAGCAAGCTCGAGGACGACCTCCTGCGAATGAGGGACATCCTTGGCCTTGCGACGCCGGCGAGCCTCGTCATCCTCAACGAGATCTTTACCTCGACCACACTCGCCGATGCGGTCTGGCTGAGCCGGGAGGTGATGACGCGGTTGGTCGACCTCGACGTCCTCGCCGTCTGGGTGACTTTTATCGACGAGCTGGCGTCGTTCGGCGACACCGTCGTCAGCATGGTCGGCGGCGTCGATCCACGCGACACGGCCCTGCGCACCTTCCAGTTGGAGCGGCGGCCGGCCGACGGCCTCGCCTATGCCATGGCGCTGGCCGAGCGGCACCGGTTGACCTATCGGATCCTCAAGGAGCGCATCCCGTGAAGGCGTATCTGATGTTCCCCGACCGGGACTTCGATCCCGCCCGGCCGCTGCCGGCCAACGCCGACGCCTTGATAGCCGACCTCGGCCTCGACACCCTGATCGCCGCCATGGCCAACGGCGACAGGCTGGTCGGCGACGTGGCGCGCGTGGCGCTTCTCACCTCGACCGAGGCCGACGTCGATCTCGTCCGCTACCGGCAGGCGGTTCTCGACGACTGCCTCGCCAATCCGCGGGTCGTCAAGGAGATCTATGCCGTCGCCGGCGCGGCCCTGGAAGCCGAGCGCAAGCAATCCTGGCATTGGGCGGATTCCCCATCCTCGATCGTGGGCCGATCCAGGGCCATGCTCGATGACTTCATGGCCGGGCTGGGGCGCATCAAGTCGCTGGCGGCCGAACAGGCCGAACACTTCCGCTCGCCGGGGTTCCGGCAATTCTTCGCCATGCTCGACCGGGAACTGGCGCCAGACTATTTCGAGACGGTCAAGACCGAACTCGACCGCCTGCAATTCAACGAGGGCGTGCTGATCAGCGCCTCCCTCGGCCCCGGCAACCACGGCACCGGCCATAGTCTGCGGCGCTGGCCGAAGGACCGCTCGTTCTTCGAACGCATCATCGGGCGGCAAGCACCCGGCCTTCGGTTTGAGATCGCCCCGCGCGACGAGGCCGGCTGGAAGGCTCGCGAGGAACTGGAGGCCCGCGGGCTGAACTTGGTCGCCAACGCGGTGGCGCAGTCGGCCGATCACGTCTCGAGCTTCTTCGTCATGCTCAGGACGGAACTCGCCTTCTACATCGGCGGCCTCAACCTGCGCGATGCCCTGGCCGAGCGGGGCCTGCACGTCTGTGTGCCGATACCGGCCGCCCCCGAGGAACTCCACCTTGCCGCTACCGGGCTCTACGAGATCTGTCTCGGGCTCAGGACCGACGGCAAGGTGGTCGCCAACGACATCGAGGCGGACGGCCGGCACCTTATCGTCGTCACCGGCGCCAACCGTGGCGGCAAGACGACGTTCCTGCGCAGCCTCGGCCTCGCCCAGCTGATGATGCAGGCCGGCCTGTTCGTTCCGGCGACGGCCTTCACCGCCAGCGTCGCCGATCGTGTCCTCAGCCATTTCCGCGAGGAGGAGGACGCCGAGATGCGCTCCGGCAAGCTCGACGAGGAGCTGACGCGCATGGACGCGTTGGCGGAAATCGCCACGTGCCGGTCGTTGTTCCTGTTCAACGAATCCTTTGCCGCCACCAACGAGCGCGAGGGATCGAGGATCGCCGAGGAGATCACCACGGCGCTAATCGATCGCGGCGCCCGCATCGCCTTCGTGACACATCTCTACACCTTCGCTCATGCAATGGCTGAGAAGCGAGAAATGGATGGTGTCTTCCTGCGTGCGGAGCGGCCGGACGACGGTAAGAGGCCGTTCAGGCTGGACTACGGAGAGCCGATGGCAACCAGCTTCGGCCAAAGCCTGTTCGTGGAGGTCATCGGGGAAGCGAAACCGCTCGAATGATCGTTGCCGGCGCTTCCTGAAACCCGAGGTCATCGATTCAGGAGGAACTGCTCAAATGCAATGTTTCGTTAATGAAATCAACGTGGACACCGTTCGGTGATATGTCGATTTCGGTGAGGTTGCACGGGGACTGCTGAAAACGCCAGAATGCGGAAGGCGGCAGATCGAGCAGTGTCAGCAAGAGTGCTCGGTTGGTGCTGTCGTGGCCAACCACCACGACGCGTCCATGGGGGTGGCTGGCAATGATTTCCCTCACCGCTTCGGCCGTCCGTGCCATCAGATCCTGCAAAGAGTCGCCTTTTGGCGGACGCACCAATTGAGGCAGGCGCCACCAAAGCGCATATCGTTCCGGATCGGCCCGTTCGACCTCTTCAAGAGTCTTGCCGGTCCATTCGCCATAATCGATATCCAGGAGGTTCGAGACGGCCGTTGCCTTCACATTCGTGGCGGCCGCGATGGCACCCCCCCGTCTCGACGCAGCGTGCAAGCGGGCTTGTGTAGATCGCATCGATTGCTTGGCGGGAGGCGGCGAGAAACGCTCCGAGTTGCCGCGCCTGGTCTCGTCCCTTCGGGGTGAGCGGCAGATCATGGCGTCCACGAAAGCGTGGCGGAGAAATTCCTTCGACATGACCGTGGCGGGTTAGAACGATATGGGTCATAGCGTAAACGTCCGCGGTCGTTCAGTGGGGTCGATGCCAGAGAGCCTGGCGACCACAGCACCATGAGAGGTTTCAAAGGCAATGATCTCGCCGGTGCCGATTTCCAGCGTTTCAATCTGCGACGGCGTGAGATGGTCGAGCTTCTTGATCAAGGCCCGCAAGCTGTTGCCATGGGCGACAACCAAAACGGCGCGGTCAACGATCAGTTGCGGAGCTATCGTGCTGTCGTAATACGCGCCGACCCAACGGTCTCCAGCAGCACAGCTTCTCGGGCAGCTGCTTCGATCCATTCCCACAGGTTGCTACGAAGCGGATCACCACTATCAAAGAGTTATATCACTGGACGCTTGAGGCGACCGGCACTCAGAGACAGAAGTTATCATCAAGCGATGATTCTTGTTGTCATCATATGATGATTGATATAATTTACCTCTAAAACGAGCTGATTAGCAGTCTCTTGTGAAGACCTTTCCGGCGCTAACTTGGTGTGGTTCTGATTTAGATTCAACCACATGACCTGACCTGTAAAGAATTCCAGAAATACCCTCGATTTCACCCAAAATTGGGGGGAGAGCATTGTTTGTATTTCGTTCTTGGCTCTACTCCAAAGGTCTTGATGTCATGATCGATTTCTTTGGCCGTCTGTCCGGCCAAGATCAGCGGGAACGACAGCACCGCATTGATGACTTGCTCGAATGGGCAGGGCTCGCTCCCCTTTCCAACCGACCGACGGGCAAATTGTCCGGCGGTATGAAGCAAAGGGTCGGCTTACGTTGTGCCCTGATCCATGACCCCGATCTTTTCATCGTTGACGAGCCAACTTCCGGCGTCGATCCGGTGGTGCAGGATGGCCTCTGGCAAATCCTTGCTAGTCCTTCCCGGAAGGATCGCGTCGCCATTTTCATTTCCACCCATTTCGTGAACGAGGCTGAGCTTAGCGATCGCGTTTCTCGGATGCATGCCGGCAAGGTGCTGGCCAGCGATACGCCGAAAGGAATCGTCGAGACGAACTCTACCACCTCTCTCGAGGAAGCCTTCATCGGTAATCTGGAGGACACGATCGGTGAGCGGCCCCGTCAGCCTGAAGTACCCCCTCAGAGCCCGACTCGAAACTCAGTCAATAGACGCAATACCTTGCGATGCGGCGGGTC
>CALMMQ010000091.1 GCA_937868725.1 uncultured Pleomorphomonas sp. | reverse complement strand
GAGACCGACCAGTAGGAATCGGGCATGGCACCGGCAAGCCGAACGGGGCCGGTGTGTGGCGTCAACGGACAGACGGCGTAGACAAAGGCCGGGTCGAGGCCGGGCAGCGGTGAAGCGTTGGGGGCGACGAGCGTCAGCCGCGCCGGTGCTGCCGCCTGGATGACGGCGTCATAGGCCCGGTGCGGCGCATAGTTCGGAATGAGCAGGACGGCGGCGATATGCACCAGACCGGCGATGAGCAGCGTAGCCAGCAGGTAGCGGGCAACCTTGGTGATCATGGTGCCTCCGCCGGGCAATCCTGCCGTACGATGGCTGGCAGATCAGCCGCCGACAGCGGTTGTTTGGCCGCCGTCGCCGAGTAGACGCGCAGGTAAACGGCGACGGAGCGCAGACCGGCGGTCGGGATGAAGTCGCCCGGCCGGACGGTCGGACCGAAGCCGACGCGGATGCCGTTGCCCGGACCCGGGCGCGACACGTCATAGACGGAGAAACCGGTGCGACCGGCCGGGTTGACCGGCAGGTGGTTGTCGTGGTCGGCAACGGTGAGCGTCCACGGCACATCCTTCGGCGCCGGCCCCTCGATGGCATAGACGCAGTTGGGCGACAGCGAATGTCCGTCGCTGGCCTTGAAGGCGGCGAGCGTGAGCCCCTCGGACGGGCCAAGCCAGACGAGCCCCTTCCGCGACGAACGCGCCTGGGCGTACGGATCGTCCCCCGGCGCGAGATCGACGAGCCGCCACGGGCCGATGGTTGGTGTGAAGTCGAAGCGCGGGTCTTCCATGGCCACCCAGACCGACGCCAGCCCGCCGAGGCAGCCGAGAAGCACGACAAGGATAAAGCGCCAGGTGGAAAGCACTGTCAGCTCCCGTCAACGGACGGCCGAGGCTTCGAGCGCCCCATCGAATGCGATGCCATCCAGCGTAGCGGAAGAGCGGCCGGATATCGAGGCATCGACGGCGATGTTGTCGGCGGCCGCTTCGTCGGAGGTGGCAGACCGATCGTCGGCGGGCAGGCCGCCGGCCAAGGGCGCGAGGTGGCGGCTCATCATCTTGCCGAGCTCGTCGACGACGGTGGCCGCGGCAGGCGTCAGCGTCGCCGGTGACGGCGAGGGCAGGGACGGCGCGGTGGCGTTCTGGGCCACCGGCATCTGCTTGAGCAGGTCAGGCGGCACGGCGACGCCGGGGATCGGCTTGAACGGCAGGCCGGCGTGGATCGGTTCCATGACGGCGCGCCAGGTCATGGCCGGCAGGCTGCCGCCGGTCATGTTGGCCGTTGAGGTGTAATCGTCGTTGCCCATCCACACCGAGCAGGCGTACCAGCCGGTGAAGCCGACGAACCAGGCGTCGCGATAGGCCTGCGTCGTGCCGGTCTTGCCCGCCTGCATCTGGCCGGGGAACTTGGCCTTGCCGCCGGTACCGGCGTTGACGACGGTGGAAAGCACGTCGTTCATCTCGTAGGCGATGTCTTCGGGCAGAACGCGCCGTGGCGGCGCCTCATCGCGGGCCCGGTCGTAGGTCACATCGCCCGCTCGCGTCTTGGCCGACAGCACGGCGAACGGCGTCGTCTTGATGCCGGCATTGGCAAAGCCGCCATAGGCGCCGGCCATGTCGAGCGGCGTCACCTCGGCAACGCCCAACGGCAGCGCGCGGGTGATCTTGAGTTCAGTGTTGATGCCGAGGGCATGGGCGGTTTCGACGATCTTGCCGCGTCCGAAACTCTCGGCGAGTCGCACCGGCACCGTGTTGATCGACTTGGCAATAGCGGTGCGCAGACTGATGCGGCCGGCATAGGAGCGGCCGTAGTTGCGCGGGCTCCAGTTGCCGATGGTGATCGGCGCGTCGGAGATGGTGTCGTCGGGAGCGTAGCCGTTCATGAACGCCGTGGCATAGACGAACGGCTTGAACGACGAACCCGGCTGGCGCAGCGCGTAGACGGCGCGGTTGAACAGGCTTTCGCCGTAGTCGCTGCCGCCGACCATGGCACGCACACCGCCGTTGAGATCGAGCACCACCGTGGCCGCCTGCTTGACCTTGTACTGAGCGCCATACTGGCGAAGCATGTCGGCGACCGCCGTTTCCGCCGCCCTTTGGGCGGCCGGGTCGAGCGTCGTCCGGACGGTGATGGTGCGGTCGCCCGGCGGAGCGATGCGCTTGACCTCGTCGAAGGCCCAGTCGAGATACCAGTCGGGCGCCGTGCCGGCACTGGTCGGCACCGGCGTTGCCGGCGCGCGCCGGGCCGAAACGACCTGCGCCTCGGTGAGGTAGCCGGCCTCGACCATGTTGGAAAGCACCTGATTGGCGCGCGCGCGGGCGGCGGCCAGGTTGACGTTGGGAGAGTACTTGGTCGGGGCTTTGTAGAGGCCGGCGAGCATCGCCGACTCGGCCAGCGTCAGGTTCTGCACCGACTTGCCGAAATAGTATTCCGCCGCCGCCGTCACGCCATGGGTGCCGCCCCCCATGTAGGCGCGGTCGAGATAGAGCTTGAGGATTTCGTCCTTGGTGAGTTGCGCCTCCAGCCAGAGGGCCAGATAGGCCTCGTTGATCTTGCGCTGGATGGTCCGCTCATTGGACAGGAACAGGTTCTTGGCCAACTGCTGGGTCAGTGTCGAACCACCCTGAACGACACCGCCGGCCTTGGCATTGGTCAGCACCGCGCGCACCAGACCAAGCGGGTCGATGCCGAAATGCTCGTAGAAGCGGCGATCCTCGGTCGAGAGGGTGGCCTGGATGAGATGCGGCGGCATCTCGCTGAGCGGCACGCTGTCGTCGAGGAACATGCCGCGCCGACCGATGACGGCGCCGTTGCGGTCCTGAAAGGTGACGGCATAGTCGCCACGGGCACGCCAGTCGCCCTGCGTTGCCTTGAAGGCCGGCTGAGCCAGCGTCAGCAGGCCGACAAAGCCAACGGTACCAAGCGTCGCCCCTTCGGACGCGAGTTCGAAGACGGCGCGCAGCTTGCCGCGCACCCGCAATTGCCCGGAAAAATCCAGCGCCAACGACCAGAAGCGCGAAAACGCACGCCAACCGGCCCAGGTCGTGCTATCGACCCAGGCATCAACCGCGAGCAATTTGAGGCGCCAACGAGACGTGCGCTTGTGATCTGCCACAACAGGGCCTAACGAGACGTGGAACTATGGTGAGTGAAAATACAACCCGACCGTCGCCGTTCCTAGGTTCCGATGAAGAGATGGTTAACGAAACCGATCAAATTATGACGTCGCCGTTCTGGCGCACCAAACGCCTCGACGAGATGAACGATGCCGAGTGGGAGAGCCTGTGCGACGGCTGCGCCCGCTGCTGCCTCAACAAGCTTGAGGATGCCGATACCGGCCGCGTCGCCTACACCGACATCGCCTGCTCGCTGCTCGATGGCGCCAGCTGCCGCTGCAGCGACTACGCCAACCGCTCGATCGCCGTGCCCTCCTGCATCCGCCTCACCGTCGAGGAAGTGCAGACGCTGTCGTGGCTGCCGGCCACCTGCGCCTACCGGCTCATCGAGGAGGGCAAGGACCTCTACGATTGGCATCCGCTGGTTTCGGGCGATCCCGACAGCGTGCACAGCGCCGGCATTTCGGTGCGCGGCAAGACGGTGGCGGAAAAAGACTGGCCCGACGTCGACACCTGGGAAGACCGCATCGTCTCCTGGCCGAACCGCTTGCCGGGCTCCCTCGGACGGAAACGCCGCCACCGGGTGTGAGCGGCGTCATGCCGACTCATGGGAGTCCATGATGGCACATGCGGGCGCGACCAGCGCCCAACCCTCACCGACTGGGGCGGTGGGGAGGCTTTCGCCTGCGCGGAAAGCAAAAAAGCTTAGAAAATTAGCGGGGTTGCGGCAAAACGGGGCGGGACAATTGCGTTCCATTGTGAAATAGTGCGTTTATTCCGGATGCATGTGAAATTTCCGGAGATCTGTGAAAATTCCGCCGGGGCTGACGGACATGTCGGATTTTCTGACAACACGCGAGATTGCCGCGCTGCTGCGCGTCAAGGAGCGCAAAGTTTACGATCTCGTCGCCAAAGGCGAAATCCCCGTGCGCCGCGTCACTGGCAAGCTGCTGTTCGCTCGCCCTGAGATCGAAGCCTGGATGGCCGGGCAGGCGGCGGAGACTGTTCCGACCGTTGCCGCTGTCGCGCCGGCCGTGGTGGCGAACCGTCCGGCCGTTTGCGCCGGCGGCCATGATCCGTTGCTCGAATGGGCGCTGCGGCAGTCGGGCTCCGGCATCGCCGCCTTTCTCGACGGGGCGCTCGATGGCCTCGAACGGGCGGCGACCGGCGAATGCATCGTCGCCGGGCTGCACATTCCCGAGCCGGATGGCTGGAACGTCGGCCACGTGGCCGAGCGCTTCGGACACGAGCCCTGGGTGGTAATCGAATGGGGGCGGCGCAAGCGCGGCCTGGTCATCCGCCGCGGCATCGGTGCCAATCCACGCAACATGAAGCAGGCCCGTGCCTACCGCTTCCAGAGCCGACAGGCGGCGGCGGGCAGCGAAATGGTGCTGACGCATCTGCTTGAAAAGGAAGGGTTGAGCCGCGCCGATCTCAATCTCGTTGCCGGTGTCGAGCGGTCGGAGAACGACCTGGCGATGGCCATCGCCACGGGACGGGCGGAAGTGGGCCTCGGCATCGAGGCGGCGGCGCGCCAGTACGGACTGGATTTCGTGCCGCTCGTCGAGGAGCGTTTCGACCTCATGGTCTGGCGGCACGCCTATTTCGAGCCGCCGATGCAGCGGCTGCTGGCCTTCTGCCACAGTGAGGTGTTCCGTAGTCGTGCCTCAGAGCTCGGCGGCTACGACGTGTCGGGCTTTGGTACCGTGCACTACAACAGCGCCTGAACGGTCTTCCTGGCACAAACGAAAAGCGGGCGGCCCGCAAGCCACCCGCCAGTCATGCTCGGAAGGAGCGGCTCGTTCAGTCGATGGCGACGAGAACGTCCGACGCCTTGACGATGGCCTTGGCCTTGTCGCCGGCCTTGAGGCCGAGGTCTTCGACGGCTTCGTTGGTGATCGAGGCGGTAACCTTGGCGCCGCCGGCGAGCTCCAGAACGACGTGGGCGGTGGTGGCACCCTTGGTGACCTTGACGACGGTGCCTTCGAGTACGTTGCGGGCGGAAATCTTCATGGCGCTGGCTCCTTTGGGGGTTAGGAACTGGTTTGGACCCCGATCGCTGCCGAGTGTCCGTTGACGAGGGCTAGAGTCGGCCCTTTGGCCATTTCCGGCAAGATGTGAAAATAGGTCCGCTTTGGCGTCTTTCCGGAAAAGACAACGGCCGTGCCCCGGCCCTTGCGCCTTGGCACGAAGCATGCAACGTCGCCGCCAGCAACAAATCTGACGAATCCGCTGGTGGTCTGCTGCCGGCGTTCGAACCATTGTGGAGCCGATTGAGGCATGCTTGACGATAGAGATAGCCAGCGGACGGACGACCCGGTGCGCCATGGTTTGGCCGAGGACATCCAGGCCATCGTGGTTGGAACGCTGCTGGCGGCATTGGGAACGGAGTTCTTCCGCCAAGCACATCTGGCCACCGGCGGCACCGCCGGCATGTCGTTCCTGATCCATTACGTGTCCGACTGGGGCATCGGGCAGGTGCTGTTCGTACTGAACCTGCCGTTCTATGCCTTCGGCTGGGTGACGCTCGGCAAGGAGTTCACCTTCAAGACTTTCGGCGCCGTGGCGCTGTTCGCCGTCGAGAGCATGCTGCTGTCGAAGGTGTTTGCCATCGGCATGAGCAATCCCTGGTATTCGGCGGTGATGGGTGGCCTGCTGGTCGGCATCGGTCTGTTGATCCTGCTGCGTCACCGCTCGAGCCTCGGCGGCATCGGCATTCTCGCCGCCTTCGTGCAGGAGCGGTTCGGCTGGCGGGCCGGCAAGTTCCAGCTTGGCATGGACTGCGTGATCCTGGCGGCGGCCTTCCTGGTGCTGGACTGGCACCTGGTGGCGCTGTCGGTGGTCGGCGCGGTGGTGCTCAACATGGTGCTGGCCGTCAACCACAAGCCCGGCCGCTATAACGGCTACTGAGCCGACGTGGCCAGGTGATGCACGCATAAATATACATATTCAAGAAACACACTTGACAGCGTGACGCTGCTCAGGTAGCTTCTGGGCATGATCCGATAGTTGCGAGGCGGCGGGCCGAAAGGCGCGTCGCCTTTTTGTTTGCCGCTGGCGGCAGCAAAGCGAAGCGGGAAGGACAGATGGCAACCAGCGCAAGGCCGAGGATGCGACAGCTGGCCGCCGAGCGGCTGGCGCCGCCGCCGGTGACCAGCCCACCTGCCGAGACGGCGGCGGCCGACGTCGACGGCATGCTCGCCGGCCTGAAGCGTATCGCCACGCGCCAGATCGAACGCGCCGAAGCCGACGCGCTGGCGGCCAACGCGCCGCTCGATGACCGCGAGGTGAAGCTCGCCACCGCGCTTGCCGCGCTCGTCGGCAAGATCAGGGAACTCGAAATCAATCCGCGAGGTCGACGTGCCGGCAGCGATGAGACAGACGCAGCGACCGCTCCGGAGCCGGGGCTGGAGCAATCGCTTCTTGAGGCGCTCGAGGCTTTTGTCGACGGCCGAGCGGCGGGCCTGGCTCGCGCGGCTGAGTGACGAACAGAAGATCGCCCTCGCCACCTGCTGGCCGGTTTACGCCCGTGCCGATCAACTGGCCCCGCCGGGCGACTGGACGGTGTGGCTGGTGATGGGCGGTCGCGGTGCCGGCAAGACACGCACCGGTGCCGAATGGGTGCGCGCCATCGTCGCCGGCGCCGAACACGCCGGCGGCCCGCCGGCCGGGCGCATTGCCCTGGTCGGCGAGACCTATCAGGCGGCGCGCGACGTGATGATCGAGGGCGTGTCCGGACTGATCGCCATCCACCCGCGCTGGAACCGGCCGCGCTGGTCGCCGTCATTGCGCCGCCTGCAATGGGACAACGGCGCCGTGGCGCAGGTGTTCTCGTCCGAAGACCCGGACGCCTTGCGCGGACCGCAGTTCGATGCCGCCTGGTCCGACGAGGTGGCCAAGTGGAAATATGCCGACGCCACCTTCGACATGTTGCAGTTCGGCCTCCGGCGCGGTTCCCGGCCACGCCAGGTGGTGACGACGACACCGCGCCCCATCCCACTGCTGCGCCGACTGATCGCCGCCCCCGGGACGGTGATCAGCCGGGCGCGCACCGCCGACAATGCCGCCTTTCTCGCCGACGGCTTTCTGACAACCATTGTCGGCCGCTATCAGGGCACGCGGCTTGGGCGCCAGGAACTCGACGGCGAAATGGTCGAGGACCGCCAGGACGCGCTGTGGAGCCGGGCGCAGATCGAGGCGATCCGTCTGTCCGTCCGGCCGGAGGTCAGGCGTGTCGTCGTGGCCATCGACCCGCCGGCCTCGTCGAACCGGACGTCGGATGCCTGCGGCATCATCGCTGCCGGGCTGGACGGCGAGGGGCGGGCGATCGTGCTCGCCGATGCCTCGGTGCGCGGCGCCCGACCGGAGGTCTGGGCTGGCCGTGCCGTCGCCCTCTATCACGAACAGGAGGCCGACCGTCTCGTCGCCGAGGTCAACCAGGGCGGTGACATGGTCGCCTCGGTGATTGCCCAGATCGACCCGGCGCTGGTGGTGGACATGGTCCGGGCCAGCCGCGGCAAGTGGGTGCGGGCCGAACCGGTGGCCGCCCTCTACGCCCAGGGACGGGTACGCCACGCCGGTCTGTTCGCCGAGCTCGAGGACGAGATGTGCGACTTCGGTCTGGACGGTTTGTCCGGTGGCCGATCACCCGACCGGCTCGACGCGCTGGTCTGGGCGATCACGGCGCTGATGGACCGACGCGGCGACCCGCGGGTGCGGACGCTTCGTTAACTATTGCTGACAAAATATGACAGCAAGCTAGCAGCCAGCCCCCGTGAGCGACCAATGGGTCTGGACGATGCGCCAGCCGTCGTCATCGTAGCGATAGACCTCGGTGCAGTTCCAGCGCATGGCGGCGGCGGGGTCGTCGCCCCACGAGTTGAAACGGAAGGACAGCACGGCGGCGTTGCCGCAAAGGGTGACGCGCGGGTCGATCATCTCGTAATGCGGGGCGCTGATCTGGCCGCGCAGCGTGGCGTAGAGCGCCGCCAGTTCGGCGATGCCGTCGAGGCGTCTGGGTTGGAACGGATCGAAATAGCTGACATCGGCGGCCGAGAGTTCGAGGAAGCCGGACGGATCGCCGCGGCACCAGCGGGCGAGGGCGGCCTGTTCGAGGGCGATGACGGGGTGTTGTGCGGTCATGGAGGACATGGCGGGATTGGCTCACCGGTTGGAGAGACCGCCAGCTTAGCAGCGGCGATCGCAACGGCCTGTCAGCAGCAACGGCGCTTCAGGCCGGCTTCGGTGCGGCGATCTCGCCGGACGGCACCGCCGGCTCGAGTTCGCGCCACTCCTTCATCAGCTGGCGCCGGCGGCGCGGATAGCGCACGCCGAGGTCGACGGCTTCGGCCATGCGGTCGAGGCGGAAGTGGCGGAAGTCCTGCCGGAGCTCGCACCAGGCCGTGAGTACACGCGCCCGTTCGAAGAAGGCGACGGCAATCGGCCAGACGACGCGCCGCGTGGCGATGCCCTTTTCGTTGACGTAGGAGAACTGCAGCCGCGTTTCGTTGCGGATGGCGGTGCGGACGAGGCCGAGATCGACGGCGTCCGGCCGGGCGTTCCACGGTGGCGCCACGATGAGGCCGGTGGTCTCCATGCGGTCGGCGAGGTCGGGCGGTAGTACGGCGGCGATCTTGGCGAGCGCATTCTCCGCTGCCGAGGCCAGCCGTTCGTCGGCGCGCGTAGCGGCAAGGCGCGTGCCGAACACCAGCGCCTCGATTTCATCTTCGGTGAACATCAGTGGCGGCAGCATGAAGCCCGGCTTCAGCACGTAGCCGACACCGGCCTCGCCCTCGATCGGCGCACCCTGGCCGATCAGGGCCTGGATGTCGCGATAGAGCGTGCGCAACGACACGCAAAGCTCATCGGCCAGCACGGCGCCGGCAACCGGACGGCGGCGGCGGCGCAGGGCCTGGACGAGCATGAGAAGACGTTCGGCGCGGGACATGGACCAACCGTTGCAGGATCTTCGGGATTCTCTGGCGTCCGATCATGCCAGCGGCAGCGGCACCCGTCCAGTCGATTGATCCTGTTTTGTTCCAGTTCTAGACTGATGAAAGGAAAGGCCATGAGTGCAGGATGGCTGAGCTGGCCGCGTCGCCGCCCGGCGCCCGACAAGCGCGAGGCGAAGGGAGGGCGGTCCGGCGCAATGCTGGCCTTCGCCTCCAGCCGGGCCGTGTGGTCCGGCAGCAGCTATGGCGAACTGGCGCGGGCCGGCTACATGGGCAACCCCATCGTCTTCCGCGCTGTGCGCATGGTGGCGGAAGCGGCTGGACAGGTGCCCTGGGTTCTCAAGGCCGGTGTTCAGGATATTGATCACCATGCCTTCCTCGACCTCATCCGTCGCCCCAACTCGCGTGACGGCCTGGCGTCGCTGGTCGAGACGGTGGCGAGCCATCTTCTGGTGGCTGGCAACGCCTTTCTCGAGGTGGTGACTGCCGGCGGCCGGCCGCGCGAACTGCACGTCCTGCGGCCCGACCGCCTGCGTGTCGTCATCGGTCCCGACGGCTGGCCGACCGGGTACGACTACACTGTCGATGGCCGGACCTTGCGCCTGCCGGCCGAGGCGCCGGACGGCATCGCGCCCATCCTGCATCTCAAGAGCTTTCACCCGCTCGACGATCACTACGGTCTGGCGCCGGTGGCCGCCTCGCTGACCAGCCTCGACATCCACAACGCCGCCGCCACCTGGAACAAGGCGCTGCTCGACAACGCTGCCCGCCCGTCCGGCGCTCTGGTCTACACCGGTCCGCACGGTCTCTCGGAAGACCAGTTCGACCGGCTGAAGGATGAGCTCGAGCGCGGCTACCAGGGAGCGGAGAACGCTGGCCGGCCGCTGGTACTGGAAGGGGGACTCGACTGGAAGTCGATGGCCCTCAGCCCCAAGGAGATGGACTTCGTCGAAGCCCGCAACATGGCCGCGCGCGAGATCGCACTCGTTTTTGGTGTGCCGCCGATGCTGCTCGGCATCCCCGGGGACGCCACCTACGCCAACTATCAGGAGGCGAACCGGGCGCTGTGGCGCCAGACCATTCTGCCGCTCGCCCGCAAGATCGCCGACGCCATCGGCGGCTGGCTGCTGCCAGCCTTCGGCGACGATCTCCGGGTGGAACTCGACCTCGATCAGGTGCCCTCGCTGCAGGCCGAACGCGATGCCATCTGGGCACGGGTGGCGGCGGTGGACTTCCTGAGCCGCGACGAAAAGCGGGCCGCCGTCGGCTACGGCCCGGAGGCAGCAGCCGGTGCGACGACCGGAGATGCGGCGTCATGATCGACCTTGCCAATGTCTTCGTCGAACGTGGCGATCTTGCCCACCTGGCCCTGTTTCTCTGGGCGAGCGGCGCCAGTGGCCTGTTGATTCTGGTTCTCAAGGAACTCCTGGCACAAGTGCGCCGCTTCGACGCCTTCGTCAGCGAAATCTCGCACTTGAATCAACGTCTGAACAGCGACGATCCCACATCAACAACCGGCCCCAAGTGATTCATCGGACATCGGATTCTGCCCGCCGCTGAATCATTTTCCGAGCAACTTGAATCTGTTTCCCAACCGGCTGCCGACCCGGCGCTGGAGCGATGCGGCGTGGCCGTGTGAACGCCTTGAATCTGTGTGCCAGCGCCACGGCCGCGCCGGCGGCCGGAATGGAGCCGGTCCTCGCGGCTGCCGGCGATAACGGATTCGTTGATGCCACAAGGAGCAGCAAATGCAGAAGGAGACTCGCCTTTTGTCCAATCTCATCCATCGCCTGAGTGGCACGCCACGCGCCGGCCGCGCCGACCCGCTGTCGGTGTTCCAGGAGTTCGGCCGCTCGGTCGAGCGCTCCTGCGCCGGCCGCCCCGGCCGGGCGTCCGCCTCCTCCGGCCTGGCGGCGCGAGCGCGTCAGAAGGGGCGACGACCATGAGCGCGGCGGCCGGCCTGACCGTCCTCGCCAACGCTGGACCGGCGGGCCTGTTCAGCGGCTACGCCAGCCTGTTCAATGTCGCCGACCTCTCCGGCGACATGCTGCTCGCCGGTGCCTTCCGCACCTCGGTCGCCCGGCGCGGCGCCGACGGCATCAAGATGCTGTACCAGCACGATCCGGCCGAGCCGCTCGGCCGTTGGTTGCAGATCGAGGAGGACGGCAAGGGGCTCCGCGTCACCGGGCAGCTGCATCTGGAGGTTGCTAAGGCGCGCGACGTCTGGAGCCTCGTCGAGGCCGGCATTCTCGACGGCCTTTCCATCGGCTTCCGCACCGTACGCGCCCGCACCGACGCCAAGACCGGCACCCGCCGCCTCGCCGAGGTCGACCTCTGGGAGATCTCGCTGGTGACCTTTCCCATGCTGCCGGGGGCGCGCATTGCCAGTGTCGGCGATGGCGTCAAGTCGGCCGGCATCGCCGACCGGCTGCGCCGGCTCGGGCGATCGCTGCGCCTGCCCGATCGCCGCCGGCCGATGCCGCTTCCCGATCGCGATCATCGTCCCGCCGTCTGAGCGGACGCACCGTGCCTGTCCGAACCGCCGGCCACCGAGGTCGGTGGTCGCTTCCCCGCGCCCTGGCGCGATCCCGTTCTGCCCCGAGCCCAAGAAGGAAGAACTGATGACCAGTCCTGTTGCCTCTGCCAATGAAACCAAGAGCGCCGTACTGCCCGAGACCAAGGGCACCGGCGACATTGCCGTCGCCTTTTCCGAGTTCATGAACGCCTTTGAGGTGTTCAAGGAAACGAACGATCGGCGTCTTGCCGATATCGAGCGCCACGCGGCCGATGTGCTCTCCGAAGAGAAGCTCGCTCGTCTCGACACCGCCCTCGACGAGCAGAAGCACCGCCTCGACAGCCTGATCGTCAAGGCCAGCCGGCCGTCGCTGTCGGCGGGCGAGGGGGCGCGGCCGCTGCCCGATCTCGAACGCCGCGCCGCCTTCGACAGCTACATGCGCACCGGCGCCGAGGGCAAGCTGGCGCTCCTCGAAGCCAAGGCCATGTCGGCCGGCACCGGCGCGGCCGGCGGCTATGTGGTGACCCCGGCGGTCGAGGACGAGATCGGCCGCCGCCTCATGGCCATCTCGCCCATCCGCTCGATCGCCTCGATCCGGCCGGTGTCGGTCGGTACCTACAAGAAGCCGTATCGCGTCACCGGCACCACGGTCGGCTGGGCGGCCGAGACGGCGAGCCGCGTCGAGACGACGGCGCCGGTGCTGTCGGAGCTGACCTTCCCGGCCATGGAACTCTATGCCATGCCGTCGGCGACGCAGACGCTGCTCGACGACGCTGCCGTCGACATCGAAAGCTGGCTGGCCGAAGAAATCGAACTCGCCTTCGCCGTGCAGGAAGGGGCCGCCTTCGTCGGCGGCAACGGCACCACCCAGCCGAAAGGCTTTCTCTCCTACACCAACGCCCTTGAGGCGTCGTGGGCCTGGGGCGGCCTCGGTTACGTGGTGACTGGCGTTTCCGCCGGCTTTGCCGCCTCCAACCCGTCCGACGGCCTGCTCGACCTCATCTACACGTTGAAGGCCGGCTATCGCCAGAACGGCACCTTCGTCATGAACCGCAAGACGCAGGCGGCGGTGCGCAAGTTCAAGGACACCACCGGCAACTACATCTGGCAGCCGCCGGCGGTGGCGGGCGGGCAGGCGAGCCTCCTGGGCTTCCCGCTCGTCGAGGCCGAGGACATGCCCGATGTCGCCGCCAACAGCTTCTCCATCGCCTTTGGCGACTTCAAGCGCGGCTACCTGATCGTCGACCGCATCGGCACGCGCGTCATGCGCGACCCGTATTCGGCCAAGCCCTACGTGCTGTTCTACACCACCAAGCGGGTGGGCGGTGGCGTGCAGGACTTCGACGCCATCAAGCTCATGAAGTTCGGTACGGCCTGATCCTCCGCCTCCTGAGGGCCGACCGAAGCGGCGCCGGTGTTCCTCCCGCCGGCGCCGCCCCCTTTTCCGGCGGCGTGCCGCCGATCATGGATGCTGCCATGTCTTTCCGCATGATGTCCGCGCCGGTGAGCGAACCGTTGACGCTCGCCGAACTCAAGGCGCACCTCGATATCGACGGCGACGAGCAGGACGAGCTGCTGACGAGCTTCATCGTCGCGGCTCGAACCACCGTCGAGCGGCTGAGCGGCCAGCTGCTGCTGACGCAGAGCTGGAAGATCACCGTCGATGCCGTTCCGCCCGGCGGCCTGATGAACCTGCCGCTCGGTCCGGTACAGACGGTGACCTCGGTGACCGTCTATGACGCCATCGGCGTCGGCACCATCTGGCCGGCCGCCACCTACACGCTCGATCTGGTCGGCGAACCGGCGCGGCTGCTGTTCCATGGCGGCCGGCCGATCCCGGGCCGTCGCCTCAACGGCATCGACATCAACGTCGCCTGCGGCTTCGGGACCAGCGCCGACGTCGTGCCGGCCGACCTCGTCCAGGCCGTCCGCCTGCTGGCGGCGCACTGGTACGCGGCGCGTGGCAACGCCATCAATCCTTCCGACGTGCCCGCCGATGTCGAACGTCTCACCGCATGTCATCGCCGGCTGAGGCTGATGACATGAGTGCCCGCCGCTCCTCCATCCTGCTGGCCCTTGAAACGGCGCTGCTGGCGACTTTCGTCGCCGATGCGCCGCTCTGCGCCCTGGTGCGCGGTCGCATCCATGGCGGCAGTCCGCGCGGGCCCGTGCTGCCCTACCTTGCCTTCGCCGAGGCCCGCTGCGGCGACTTTTCCAGCGGCGACGGCGACGGCGCCGCCGTGGCGCTGACGCTGGAAGCGGTGACCGACGACGGCGATCGAGCCCGGGCGCTGGCCATAGTCGACGCCGCGCTCGAACGGGCGCTCGGTGCCGACCTGACGCTCACCGTCGGGGCGATGGTACTGCTCAAGGGCGGCGAGACGCGCCTCGAGCGCAGCCGCGATGGCAAGGGCTGGCGGGCCACCGTGGTGCTGAACGCTCTGGTCGATGGCTGACCGGCTCAAAAAGAAGCTGACAAATAACGACAGGAGAAAGACATGGCAGCTCAAGCTGGGCGGGCCTTGCTGCTCAAGGTCGACGCGACGGGTGCAGGCTCGTTCTCGACCGTGGCCGGCATGCGCACGCGCAAGATTTCGTTTTCCGCCGGGACTGTCGACGTGACCGACGCCGACAGTCCCGGCCGCTGGCGCGAACTGCTGGAAGGGGCGGGCGCGCGCAAGGCGGCGCTGTCCGGCACCGGTCTGTTCAAGGACGCGGCTGCCGACGAGACGGTGCGCTCGATCTTCTTCGGCGGCCTGCTTCGCACCTGGCAAGTGGTGATCCCCGACTTCGGCACCATCGCCGGCCCCTTCCAGCTGACCGCCCTCGACTACGCCGGCCAGCACGACGGCGAAGTGACCTACGAGATCGCGCTGGAATCGGCCGGCGCGCTGACCTTCACTGCAGGATGATCCCCATGACCAACAGCCATCGCGGCGAGATCGCCGCCGTCATCGGCGGCGTCGAACGCCGTCTGCGCCTGACGCTCGGCGCGCTCGCCGACCTCGAGGACGCCTTTGGCGCCGAGGACCTGGCCGATCTGGCCCGCCGCTTCGCCAGCGGTTCGCTCAAGGCGCGTGACGCGACGCGAGTGATTAGTGCCGGCCTGCGCGGGGCTGGCGAACAGGTGAGCGACGATGACGTCGCTACCATGCACGTCGATGGCGGTATCGCCGGTTACGTCGATATCGTCGTCCGGCTCATCGCCGCCACCTTCGGCGTCGACCCGCGCGAGGAGGGCGCGGCCTCCCCTTTGCCGGCTCCGGCGGCGGCCGATCCGCCCCCTTCCCCTGGGACGACGTGATCGGCTTCGGCCTCGGCGTGCTGCGTCTGGCGCCGGCCGACTTCTGGGCCATGACCCCGCGTGAACTGGCGGCGGTGATCGGGCATCTGGCGCCCGTCCACCGCCCCGCGCCGCTGCGCCGCGACGAGTTCGCGGCGCTGCTCAACCGCTATCCCGATCGAGAGAGGACCACCGATGGCCGATGACGCGCTGAATACCCGGGCCCTTGGCACCGACCTCGGCGCCCGGCTCAAGGACTTCGCCGCCCTCGAGGCGGCGGCTGGTTCCTTCAGCAAGGCGCTGACCTCCGGGCTGAAATCGGCCGTGTTGCAGGGGCGCTCGCTCGACGACACCTTGAAGCAGGTCGCGCTGCGATTGTCGGGCGCCGCGCTGGAAGCATCGCTGAAGCCGCTGGTGTCGCTGATCGAGAACCTGGCCGGCTCGCTGGCTGGTACCACCGGCAACCTGTTCGGCCAACTGCTGGGTCTCACCGGCTTCGCCAAGGGTGGTGTCGTCCCGTTCGCCAGCGGCGGCGTCGTGGCGACGCCGAGCTACTTCCCCCTCGGCAACGGTGGGCTGGGGGTGATGGGGGAAGCGGGTGCCGAAGCCATCCTGCCGCTGGGCCGGACGGCCGATGGCAGCCTTGGCGTGCGGGGCGGTGGCGGCAGTGTCAACGTCACCTTCAACGTGACGACGCCCAACGCCGACAGCTTCCGTCAATCCGAAGCGCAGCTTGGCGTGATGCTAGCCCGCGCCGTCGGACGGGGACGGCGCGGGCTATAGCGCTGAGGCCCAACGAGGAGGGGTGTCAAGCCACTGCGCTTTTGGTTGCGACGAAGGTCGCGATCTCTTGGCGGAGGAGTTCACGCCGCCGCTTGAGTTCATCCAGTACTTCGTTACTTGCCGGCTCGATCAGCGATTCAATCCGGTAAATGCGGCGATTGATCTGCTGATAAGCCCCCGTAACACCGCAGAACGAATGATCGTCCTGCTCGATAGCCTGGATGAACTCGAACGCCTGAGGGAATTCTACAGCGAGTTCATGCGGAATGGGCACGAGCCTTCTCCCCGTTTTACATGAAACAACAGTAACTCCCGGTCCTAGGCCCTGCCTTGAGATGAATCAAAAATTCTCCTGCCTTCCAAAAAACCGGATTTCTAGCTATGTCGAACTTCCACGAGACGGACTTTCCGCTCGCCGTTGCGCTCGGTGCCAGCGGCGGACCCGAACGGCGGACCGAGATCGTCACGCTCACCTCTGGTCGCGAAGTGCGCAACGGCCGCTGGGCCGACAGCCGTCGACGTTACGACGCGGCAAGCGGCATCAAGACCTTGGCCGATCTTGGCGCCGTCGTCGCCTTCTTCGAGGAGCGGCGTGGCCGGCTCTACGGTTTCCGTTTTCGCGATCGTTCCGACGATCGTTCGTCGGCGCCGGGCGCCGTCATCGCGCCGTTCGACCAGTTGATCGGTACCGGTGACGGCACCACGCGCTGCTTTCAACTATGCAAGACTTACGGCGCCGCCTTTGCCCCGTATGCCCGGACGATTGAAAAGCCGGTCGCCGGATCGGTGGTCGTCGCCGTCGCTGGCGTGCCGGTGGCCGCCGCTGATTTTGCCGTCGACGCTTCCACCGGGCTCGTGACGCTGGCGACAGCGCCCGCGGCCGGCCAGGCCATCACCGCCGGCTTTCTGTTCGACGTGCCGGTGCGGTTCGATACCGACCAGCTGACCGTCAGCCTCGATCACTTCGGTGCCGGCTCCATCTCCACCATTCCGCTCGTCGAGGTGCGGTCATGAGAACGCTGACCGCCGGCTTCGCCGCCGCTCTCGGTTCGGTGGCAACAACACTCTGCACGGCCTGGGTCGTCCGCCGACGCGATGGCGTCGTGTTCGGCTTCACCGATCACGATCGGCCACTGATCCTTGATGGCGTGCTGTGCCAGCCGGCAACCGGCTTCGACCGCACCAGCGCCAGCCGCACCTCCGACCTCTCTGTCGGCGAGGAAGAGATCGCCGGGGCGCTTACCTCCGACGCCATCACCGAAGCCGACATCGCCGCCGGACGCTGGGATGGAGCCGGCATCGAGGTCTGGCGCGTTGACTGGACGAACCTCGACAACCACCTGTTGCTGCGCACCGGTACCATCGGCGAGATCACCGCCGCCGATGGCGGCTTCCGTGCCGAGGTGCGCGGGCCTGCCTTTCTGCTCGATCAGCCGTGCGGACGGCTGTTCCAGCGCTTCTGCGACGCCGACTTCGCCGATGGCCGCTGCACGCTGGCCGCTGCCGCCTGGACGAGCACGGCCACGGTCGCAGTCGGTTCGACGGCGCGCGAGATCTGGCTCAGCGGGGCGGGCACTTTCGCCGCTGGCTGGTTCTCGGGCGGGCGGCTCACCGTCATGGCCGGTCTGCTCGCGGGTACCGGCGCTGTCATCGACAGCCACCTTAGCGACGATCTCGGGGCACGGTTGCTGCTGCGGCAGGCGCTGTCCGAAGCGCCGGCCCCCGGCACGGCGCTGCAGCTGGTCGCCGGCTGCGACAAGCGCTTCGAGACCTGTCGCGACCGCTTCGCCAACGCCGTCAACTTCCGCGGCTTTCCTCACATGCCGGGGCGCGATTTCGTCTTCTCCTACGCCAGCGGCGATGGCGATGACGACGGCGAGGTGCTGTTCTGATGCGTCGACAAGACATCATCGCCGAGGCGCAAAGCTGGCTTGGCACGCCCTATCGCCATCAGGGTTCACTCAAGGGTGTCGGTTGCGATTGCCTCGGCCTCGTGCGTGGCGTTTGGCGGGCCGTCATCGGTGGCGAGCCGGAGGCTCTGCCGGCCTATAGCCCCGACTGGGCCGAAGCCGGCGGGGGCGAACGGATGGCCGCCGCGGCGGCGCGGCATTTCCAGCCGATCGCCATCGACAGGGCCGGGGCGAGCGATCTGGTGCTGTTCCGCTGGCGTGCCGACCTGCCGGCCAAGCACGCTGGCATTCTCATCGATCGCGGTCATTTCATCCACGCCCATGAAGGCGCTTGTGTCGCCGAGGCGCCGCTCGGCCCGTGGTGGCAACGCCATCTCGCCGGCGCCTATCGCTGGCCGGGCATCGACGCCTGAAGTGCCGCCCGCCCCCAACGCGAGGACATATCCATGGCAACGCTGCTTCTCGCCGCCGCCGGTTCGGCGGTCGGTGGTCTTTTCGGCTCGACCGCCGCCATCCTCGGCCAGGCGGCTGGGGCACTGGTCGGCGGTCTCGTCGACCGATCGCTGTTCGGCTCGTCGTCGTCGACCACTGGCGCCCGCCTCAAGAGCCTCGACGTGCAGTCGTCCGACGAAGGGGCGGCCATTCCCCGTCTTTTCGGCCGCATGCGCGTGGCTGGCGAAGTGATCTGGGCGACCAGGTTCGAGGAAGTAACCACGTCGGAGACGGTCGGCGGCAAGGGACGCGGCGCCAAGACCACCACCTACAGCTATTTCGCCAACTTCGCCGTTGGCCTCTGCGAAGGGCCGATCGCTCGCGTCGGCCGCGTCTGGGCCAATGGCGATCTCCTCGATCTCACCAAGGTAACGATGCGCGTCTATCTCGGCGACGAAACGCAGGAGCCGGATTCGCTGATTCTGGCCCGCCAGCAGAGCGCGCCGGCCTATCGCGGCCTGGCGTACGTGGTGTTCGAACGCTTGCCGATCGAGGACTTCGGCAATGGCCTGCCGCAGCTGACCTTCGAGGTGATCCGGCCGGTTGGCCGGCTCGAGTCCATGATCCGAGCCGTGACGCTGATTCCCGCCGCCACCGAGTTCGGCTACGCTACCACCAAGGTAACGCGGCAGCTCCGTACCGGCGTGACGGCGCCCGAGAACCGCCACGCCGCTGTGGCGGCCAGCGATCTCGAAGCCTCGCTCGACGAACTGGTCGCCGTCTGCCCGGCGCTTGAAAGCGTCGCCGTCGTTGTCACCTGGTTCGGCGATGATCTCCGGGCCGGCGTCTGCACCATCCGGCCCAAGGTGGAGAACGCCGCCAAGGCGACGTCCGGCCTCGTCTGGTCGGTGTCTGGGGAAACGCGGAGCCATGCCGCCGTCGTTTCGACGGTGGCAGGCGCCGCCGTCTACGGCGGCACGCCGAGCGACGACAGCGTCGTCGAGGTCATCAGGGCGCTCAAAGCACGTGGTCTTGCCGTCACTTTCTACCCGTTCGTGATGATGGACGTGCCGGCCGGCAACGGCCGACCCGACCCCTATGGAAAATCCGAACAGGCGGCCTTGCCCTGGCGCGGCCGCATAACCTGCCATCCGGCCAAGGACGTGGCTGGTTCACCCTGGGGCAGCGCGGCGGCGACCGCCGAGATCGACGCCTTCCTTGGTACGGCGCAGCCGAACCAGTTCGCCGCGTCCGGCACGACCGTCACTTTTTCGGGCGGGGACGACTGGCACTATCGCCGCATGGTGCTACACTACGCCGCCCTGTGCGCCGCTGCCGGCGGCGTCGAGACGTTCCTGATCGGTTCGGAGCTCGTCGGTTTGACGACGGTGCGCGGCGCCGGGCGGAGCTATCCCTTCGTCAACGGCCTCGTGACACTGGCCCACGACGTCAAATCGCTGCTCGGCAGCGCCACCCGCGTCTCCTACGCCGCCGACTGGACGGAGTGGAACGGCCATCAGGCCGGCGCCGGCGATTTCGCCTTTCACCTCGATGCGCTCTGGACGTCGGCCGACGTCGACTTCATCGGCATCGACGCCTATTTCCCCCTCAGCGACTGGCGTGACGTCGACGGTCCCGACCGGACGACCTCGGCCGGTCCCTATGACCTTGGCTATCTCGCGGCCAACGTGGCCGGCGGCGAGGGCTTCGACTGGTATTACCCGAGCGACACCGATCGTCTGGCCGGCCGCCGAACGCCGATCAGCGACGACTACGGCAAGCCATGGCTCTGGCGCTGCAAGGATCTGGTCGGCTGGTGGTCGAACCGCCACTACGACCGCGTCGGCGGTGTCGAGCTCGCGACCGCCAGCGCCTGGCTGCCCGGCCTCAAGCCGATCCGCTTCACCGAGATCGGCTGCCCGGCCGTCGACTTCGGCCCCAATCAGCCCAACGTCTTCCCCGACGCCCGTTCCTCGGAAGGGCGGTCGCCCTGGTTCAGCCACGGCCGCCGCGATGACGCGGCGCAGCGCCGTTACCTTGAGGCGCTGATCGGCCACTTCGATCCGGCGGCCTCCGGCTTCCGCAGCGCCGACAATCCCATCTCGCCGCGCGATGGGCGCCGCATGGTCGACGTGGCGCGCGCCCACGTCTGGACCTGGGACGCCCGACCCTATCCCTGGTTTCCGCTCGCCACCGACGTCTGGCAGGACGGCGGCAACTGGCAGACCGGCCATTGGCTGACCGGCCGGCTCGGCGCCGCGCCGCTGGGCGAGGTGGTCGAAGCGCTCGCCAAGGCGCTCGGCCTGGCGACGATCGACGCCACCGGCCTGACCCCGGTGTTCGATGGCCTTGCCATCGCCGAACGCGGCTCGCTGCGCGACCTGCTGACACCGTTTCAGACCGTGCTCGGCTTCAGCGTCGTCGAAACCGCCAACGGCCTGACGTTCGCCGATCCCGACGACCGGGTGGTGGCCGCCTTCACCGACGACGATCTGGCGACGACCGCTGGCGAGGCCGACCTCGAAGTGCGCCGCGCTCAGGACGCCGACGTGCCCGGAGCCGTGGCGATCGCCTTCAGTGACAGCGCCGCCGACGGCCAGTCGGCCGCCGTCTCGGCCCAGCGTGACGGGCCGCCACGCGTCAAGGATGTCAGCCTGCCGGTGATGGCGGCGGCAGCCGTGATGCAGGGGCACGCCGATGCCTGGTTGCGCGATCTTGAGGCCGGGCGCGAGAACGTGCGTTTCCGCCTGTCGCCTACGGCGCTGGCGCTCGAACCGGGCGATGTCGTGACGCTGGCTCGCCGCGAGACGACGGCGCGGCTGCGCGTCGCGTCGATCAAGGACGGCGACTGCCGCCTCATCGAGGCCACGACCGTGGTGCCGGTGTCGCTGCGACGGGCGGCGGCTCTCCCCTTCGGTGACCGGCGGCTGACATCGCTGCCGGCGATCGCCGCGCCCTTGGCGCTGGTGCTCGACCTGCCGGCTCGCGACGGCGACGACAAGCCGTATCGGCCCTGGCTGGCAGTCTGTTCCGTGCCGTGGCCCGGCCGCGTCGCCGCCTACGCCGACGTCGGCGGTACTTTTGCCGTCCTGAAGACGCTCACGCGGGCGGCAACCATCGGAACGGTGGCCACTGCCGTTCCGGCCGGTCCGGTCTGGCGCTTCGACCGCGCTAGTCATATCGACGTCGAGCTGGTGCGCGGCACGCTGGCGTCCGCCAGCGAGACGGCGGTGCTGGCCGGTGCGAACCTTGCCGCCATCGGCTCGCCAGCCGGCGGCTGGGAGCTCATCCAGTTTCTCGCCGCCGAGCTCATCGGCGCCTACCGCTACCGCCTGTCCGGCCTGCTGCGCGGGCAGGGCGGCAGCGAGCGCCTAGCCGCCAGCGGACACGCCGCCGGAGCCGACTTCGTGCTGCTTGATCAGGCGCTCGTTCAGTTGCCGCTTGCCAGCGACGCCATTGCCCGACCGCTGTCGCTGCGGGTCGGCGACGCCACGGCCGGGCTCGCCGACGACGAACTGGCCTCGCTCACCGTCACGCCGACCGGTGTCGGCCTGCGGCCGCTCGCCCCGGTCCATCTCAAGGCGCGCCGCGAGGCTGAGAGCGGCGACATCCTGTTTTCCTGGGTGCGGCGGACGCGCAGTGGCGGTGACGACTTCGCCGCCGTCGACGTGGCGCTCGGCGAAAGGACGGAGGCCTATGAGATCGCCATCCTGAGCGGCGATAGCATCCGCCGCCTCATCGCTGTCACCGAGCCGGGGGCGCGCTATGCGGCCGCCGCGCAAGTGGCCGACTTCGGCGCTCCGGCTGCCAGCCTCGACGTCCGGATCACCCAGATGAGCGAAACGGTTGGCGCCGGCTGGCCACTGCAGGCGACGATCGCCTTATGATCGATTGCTCAACGCCTGATGACGCCACCGTTCATGGAGCATTCAGGCGCCGGGCGTTACCTTCTGGCCATGAAATCGATCCTTTCGAGATTTGCGGTCCTGGCGCTGGTCGGCTGTCTGACGGGGGCTGCGCCGGCTGCCGCCGGGTGCCTGACGGCCAGTCAGGCCCAGAAGGCGGTGGCGTCGGGTGCCGTGCTGCGCCTCGGAGTGATCGCCCGTGCCGTTGGTGGCGAGATCGTCAGCGCCCAGCTGTGCGAATCGCCGCAGGGACCGCTGATCTATCAGCTGGCCATCATGCACCCGGGCGGGCGAATCGAGAACATCGTGGTCGACGCCACGTCCGGTCAGCGGCTGAGGTAAGACGACCATGCGGATTCTGATCGTCGAGGATGATCTCGATCTCAATCGCCAGCTGACCGCTGCCTGCCGCGATGCCGGTTACGTCGTCGACAGTGCCTATGACGGCGAGGAAGGTCACTTCCTTGGCGACACCGAGCCCTACGACGCCGTCATTCTCGACATCGGCCTGCCCAAGATGGACGGGCTCAGTGTGCTCGAAGCCTGGCGCCGGGCCGACCGGCTGGTGCCGGTGCTGCTGCTGACCGCCCGCGACCGCTGGTCGGACAAGGTGGCCGGCATCGACGCCGGTGCCGATGACTACGTCGCCAAGCCCTTCCACATGGAAGAGGTGCTGGCTCGCCTCAGGGCGCTGATGCGGCGGGCCGCCGGTCGCGCATCCAATGAAATCGAGATCGGCACGGTCCGTCTGGACGTCAAGGCCGGGCGACTGACTGTCGCCGGCAATCCGATCAAGCTCACTTCGCACGAGTTTCGTCTCATCCAGTACCTGATGCTGCATGTCGACAAGGTGGTGTCGCGCACCGAGTTGGTGGAACACCTCTACGATCAGGACTTCGACCGCGATTCCAACACCATCGAGGTTTTTGTCGGCCGGCTGCGCAAGAAGATGGGCATCGACCTTATCGAGACCGTGCGCGGTCTCGGCTATCGCATCTCCTCGACCGGCGAGGGGCGATGATGAGCCACCTCGCGGCCTGGCGCGACCGCCTGACCGGTTCGCTGGCCATCCGCCTCATTCTCACCTCGCTGCTCTGGAGCGCCCTGGCGCTGGCCGGTGCCGGCTGGCTGCTGGTGCAGCTCTATACCTCCAGCCTTATCCGCTCCTTCGACGAACGCATCATCGTGTTCGAGAAGACGCTGGCCGGTGTCGTCGCCGACGCCGGCCCGACCGAAGCGCCCGACGCCGGCACCATGGGCGATCCGCGCTTCGGCCGCTTCCAGTCCGGCTGGTACTGGATGGTGCGCAATCCCAAGACGCGCGAGGTGGTGGCCGCCAGCCAATCGCTGCTCGGCGAAGTGCTTGACCTGCCAGAACCGCCCAACAACGGTGTCGTTGCAACGGCCGAGGCGCACGATCCCGCCGGCATGCGGTTGCGCTCGGTCTCCCAGCGCGTCTACCTCAGCGGCGGCCGCACCTTCGATCTCTTTGTCACCGGCAACGTCGAGGAACTGTCTGGTGAAATCTCGACCTTCGGCGTGCAGGTGTTTGCCACCCTTGCCGTCTTCGCCCTCGGCCTGATGATCGCCTCGGTACTGCAGGTACGCGTTGGCCTGCGGCCGCTCGGTGCTGTCACGCGGTCGCTGGCCGCCATCCGCGAGGGCAAGGCCAGTCATCTCGAGGGACGCTTTCCCAGCGAGATCGGTCCGCTGGTCAAGGAACTCAACGCTCTGATCGAGGCCAACAGCGCCATCGTCGAGCGCTCCCGCACCCAGGTCGGCAATCTCGCCCACGCCCTCAAGACGCCGCTCGCCGTGATGTTCAACGAGGCGCGCGCCGATGGCGGCCCGCTGTCGGAAAAAGTGATCGAGCAGGCGAGCGCCATGCAGTCGGAAGTGCAGCGCTACCTCGACCGGGCCCGGCTCGCCGCCGACCGCAAGGTGGTGGGTGCCAAAGCCATGGTGCTGCACTCGCTCGAGGCGCTGGCCAAGGTCATCGGCCGCGCCCATCCCGACCGCGTCATCTCCCTCGAAACCATTGTCGATGCGGCCGGCGTCGCCGCCCGCATCGAACGGCGCGACCTTGAGGAAGTCGTCGGCAACATCATGGACAACGCCTGCAAGTTCGGCCGCGAGCAGGTCGATGTCCATCTGCGCCTCGACGGCACCGATCGCTATCGCCCCATGGTGGTGATCGCTGTCAACGACGACGGGCCGGGCATGCCGGTGAGCCAGTACGCCAGCGTGCTCGGACGCGGCAAGCGGCTCGACGAGACGGTGCCGGGTTCCGGCATCGGTCTGGCCGTCGCCAGTGAGATCGTCGAGACCTACGGCGGCTCCATTGCCCTTGGCAGGGCGCCAACCGGCGGCCTGGCGGTGGAGGTGCGCCTGCCTGCCGCTTGAGGGTGGGCTACAACGAGACATGGATAACAGGAAAGGGGTTCACGCATGAGGTGGAGGACGGCTCTTGCCCGACGGACTCTCCGTCCGTTATAGAAACAGGCAGAAACAAATGCCAAAATAAGACTAGATTCTTAATTTGGACACGTTTTCAGGCTATTAGGGCAAGCAAGAGTTCGATTTCATGCGTGCTTCATAAGCTGCGAGTCAATTCATCGGAGACGGAAACAACATGATGTTCAACAAAATCGTCGTCACCACGCTTGTCGCGACCGTTCTTGCCGGTTGCGCGTCGGACCCCACCATGGGGCAGAAGTCGACGCTCGGCACGCTGGTTGGCGCCGTCGGTGGCGCGGCGCTCGGCTCTCAGTTCGGTGGTGGCAATGGCAAGTACGTCGGCATGGCCGCCGGCGCACTGGTCGGTGGCTTCCTGGGCAACCAGATCGGTGCCCGTCTTGACGAGCAGGATCGCCAGTACAACTACGCCGCCAGCGTTCAGGCCCTCAACAGCGGCGTGCCGCAGCAGTGGCAGAACCAGCAGACCGGCGTCTACGGCACCATTCAGCCGGGTCCGGCGCAGATGGTCAACAATCAGCAGTGCCGCCAGTACACCAACACCATCTACATCGATGGCAAGCCGCAGGTGGCCCGTGGCACGGCCTGCCGTAACTACGATGGCAGCTGGCAGGTGGTGAACTGATTGCCAGCAACGGCTCGGCCGCCCGTTCGGGTGGCCGCAAGGTAAGAGATGCGGAGCCGGCCCCTGAGGGGGCTGGCTCTTTTCGCATTTTGGAGTCTGAGGTCGGAGCCGCCGTGGCGTTGATGACCGAGGCCGGCGGTCGGCCGCCCCCTACGCAGAACCTGATGAGGGCGAGCCCGGATGCTGCACCGGTAGGTCGGTTACGCAGCACCTTGTACCGACAACTGGATTATTGTCGATCATGGTTGCGATTCCGTTTCCGGTTTGGAAAATCCGCAGCCCAATATGTAGCGCAAGCGACTGCGATAATTCATATATGTTGATTTCATGAGGCGCCCCGCGCGGCGCGGCGTTGCAAATTGCAATTGCCTTGCCCGATCCGGCCCGCCGCTCGCCCCGTTTCGGCCCGGTCCGGCAACTGACCGGCCGCCTTGCGTCGGGGGCTCCAGTCGTTGCTTGCCGTCCCTGACGGTTCAACTTCGGCGACGTAAAGGTCCCTCTGACATTTAGCCAGGTTCCTTACCAATCCTAAACGACTTTTCCTGCATGTTGGGGAATAGTTTAACTCGTGCGCTCACCGGGGATTTCGGGCATGGCGGAACCGGCGATCATCAGGGAAAAGCTGCAGTCGTTCATGGAGCGTCTTTCGCCGGGCGCCCGGGCGATGTTGGCCCGCCGGATGGTCGACGATCCCGTTCCGGCCAAGGTGAGCCAACCACTGCTGCGTGAGCGACCCGAGCCGGCCAGGGCGCCGCAGGTCGAGCCGCCCCGTCAGGAGCCCGGGCGCGCCGACAGTGCGGCGCTTTTCGACGCCAAGGCAGCCGTCTTCGCCCCCTTTCTTCCTCACATCATTGATGAGCGCCTGTCGGTTCGCCTGCCCGGCTGGATCGAGCGCGCCAGCCTCGACAGCATCTGGACCTTCGCCTGCCGCGAACTGTTGCCGGCTGATCTCGGCATTTGGGCCGAGCCGCGGCCCACCGACTTCGGCCCCGCCACCCGCGACAGCCTGACGACGCAACTGCGCCGGGCGCTGTTTCTGGCTCTCGGCGAACGCGACCGGGCTTCGGACGACGATCCGCGGGCACGGCAGCGGCTGATCTCACGGCTCGGCGGCGACATCGCCTACGCCGATTTCGCCGATCTGCGCCGCCTGCTCGGGCGCGAGGCCGATCTGCGCCGTCTGGCCACACGCATGCCGGCGGCACTGTCGGGCGGCGATGTGTCCGATCGCCTGGTCATCGAATGCGTCGTCGAATATCTCGCCGGCAACGCCGCCGACGCCGATCTCGTCGCTGCCGGCCTCGCCAATCGCGTCGGCTCGACCTCGACACTGGCCGCCGTTGCCATCGCGCTGGCGCCGTCGTCCGATCCCGCCGACATCCGCCGCTCCGCTGGCCGTGTCTTCGTCGACGCCGCCCTGTCGATGGCCGAGCGCCAGACCATCCGTTGTCGCGACGCCGGCCGGCCCAACGGTCTCGGCGAGGGCATCAAGCGCTTTCACGAGGCGGTTCGCGGTCTCATCACCAGCATCGACATCAACGATGACCCGACTTGGCGCCAGCGTCTCGCCGCCATCCGCCGGACCTTCTCCGAAACGGTGTCGGCCGAGATCGAGCGGTTGGTGCCATCGCTGCGGCGGGCTTTCCACATCGAGGCCGGACGGGCGCCCGCCGACAGCGACGCCGCCGAAGCCGCCTATCTCGCCGCCGTCTATGGCAACGCGCGTGCCTATCGCGACAGTCTCGCCGTCAACGAGCTGTTGTCCCGTCTGCGGCCAGTGGTCGATCACGCCGTCCAGGTCTACGCCGACGATCTCGGTCATCGTCTGCGCGGCGGTGGCGACGATCGTCAGGCGGCGGTCAGCGTCTTCGAGCACTTCCTCGCCGTGGCCGCCCATGTCAATGGCGAGGACTACGCCAGCTATCTGCGGCGCGCCTCCGCCTCGGCGCAGGGCGCCGGCGACAGGAAGGCCCCACCGCAGAAGTGAATCGAAAGGCGCGACGGACGCCAATTGAGAAATGTTCTTGATTGGCTTATGTCGGAGCATTCGTGCGGGGCAGGCGGATGACGGTCTGCGCGGCGAAGGTCTGCCGCTGGGCGTGCAACCGTCGCCGGACCATTCGCACCGCGCTGGAGTGATGCGGCCGATGCTGTTCTGGGTGATGATGGCGCTGTTGACCGTCGCTGCGACGCTTGTTGTGGTGCGGCCGCTGATTGGCCCGGCCGCTGCCGATCTCTCCCGCGAAGGCCAGGACGCGGCGATCTATCGCGACCAGCTGAGCGAACTCGACCGCGACCGTCAGCGCGGACTGATCGGCGCGGCGGAAGCCGGGGCTGCCCGCACCGAGATTGCCCGCCGCCTGCTGGCCGCCCACGAACGCGGCGCGCCGAGCGCCTCACGCCGGCCGATCGCCGGACCGACGGTCGTCATCGTTGTCGCCTTCATTCCGGCGCTGGTGCTGACCACCTATCTTTTTCTCGGCAATCCCGGACTGGCCGATGCGCCGCTCGCCGCGCGCCTGACCGAGGCACCGGCCGAAACCGACGTCGACGCCATGGTGGCCCGCGTCGAAAGGCATCTCGAAACCCACCCCGAAGACGTCGACGGCTGGCGCGTGCTGGCTCCGATCTACATGCGTTCCGATCGCTTCGAGGCCGCCGCCGATGCCTACGGTCGGGTTGTCGCCGCCGGCGCCGCCGACGCCGATACCCAGGAAGCCTATGGCATTGCCCTGGTGGCAGCGGCCGGTGGCGTCGTCAGCGCCAAGGCCCAGGGCGTGTTCGCCGACGTCGTCAAGGCAGCGCCGGATCGGCCGTCGGCCCGCTTCTATCTGGCCGAGGCGCTGCGTCAGGCCGGTGACGCCAAGGCGGCCCTCGTCGAGATCGACGCCGCCATCGCCCGGTCGCCGGCCGATGCGCCCTGGCTCGAAACCGTGCGCGGCAAGCGCGCCGAACTGCTCGGTCAGTTGAAGCTGCCGGCCGATACGCCCGAGCCGGCGACGCTGCCGGCCGTCAATCCCGCGCCGGGACCGACGGCTGCCGACGTTCAGGCGGCGGGCGGCATGAGTGCTGGCGATCGTGCCACGATGATCGGCGGCATGGTGCAGCAGTTGGCCGAACGGCTGGCCGCCTCGCCGCATGACAAGGACGGTTGGCTGCGTCTGATGCGGTCCTATATGGTACTCGGCCAGCCGGACAAGGCGTCCGCGGCGCTCGGTTCGGCGCGCCAGGCCTTCAAGGACGACGCGGCCGCGCTGGCCGAATTCGACGCGGCGGCGAACCAACTCGGCATGTCCGGCAAGTGAGAGGGCAGGCAAGGATGACGCGCAAGCAACGCCGTCTGGTCATGATCGCCGTCATCGGTGGCATTCTCGCCGTCGCTGTCGGCCTGACGCTGTTCGCCCTGAGCGGCCAGATCACGCTGTACCGGACGCCGACGGAGATTCGCACCACCACCATCGCCGCCGGCCAGCGCCTGCGTGTCGGCGGCCTCGTCGAGACCGGGTCGGTCGAGCGCGGCGCCGATTCGACCGTCCGCTTTCGTGTCACCGATACCGCCAACACGCTTGCCGTCAGCTATCGCGGTCTGTTGCCCGATCTTTTCCGCGAGGGGCAGGGCGTGGTGATCGAGGGCCAGATGGACACCGACGGCACCTTCGCCGCCGACACGGTCCTGGCCAAGCACGACGAGCGCTACATGCCCAAGGAAGTGGCCGAGGCACTCAAGAAACAAGGCGTCTGGCAGCAGGGCGACACCGTCGCCCCGGCCAAGTAAGCGAGGGCGCATGATCGTCGAGACCGGACATTTCGCCCTGATCCTGGCCCTGGCGCTGGCGCTTATCCAGTCGTCGGTACCGATCGTCGGCGCGGCGCGCGGCGAACGCCGCCTGATGGCCGTGGCCGGACCGGCGGCACTGGCGGAGATGGTCGCCATCCTGCTGTCGTTCCTGGCCCTCACCTGGGCTCACGTCGTTTCCGACTTCTCTGTTCTCAACGTCGTCGAGAACTCGCATTCGCTGAAGCCGATGATCTACAAGGTGTCGGGCGTCTGGGGCAACCACGAGGGCTCGATGCTGCTCTGGGTGCTGATCCTCGGCCTGTGCGGCGGCGCCGTGGCGCTGTTCGGCCGCAACCTGCCAGCCTCGCTCAAGGCCAACGTGCTCGGCGTTCAAGGGCTGATCAGCACTGCCTTCCTGGCCTTCATCCTGCTGACTTCCAACCCGTTTATGCGTCTCGCCAAGCCGCCACTCGAGGGCAACGACCTCAATCCGGTGCTGCAGGACGTTGGTCTCGCCATCCATCCGCCGCTGCTCTACCTCGGCTACGTCGGCTTTTCCGTTGCCTTTTCCTTTGCCGCCGCGGCGCTGATCGACGGCCGTATCGACGCCGCCTGGGCGCGCTGGGTGCGGCCCTGGGTGCTGGGGGCCTGGATGTTCCTCACCGCCGGCATCGCCGTCGGCTCCTACTGGGCCTACTACGAGCTCGGCTGGGGTGGTTTCTGGTTCTGGGATCCGGTGGAGAACGCCTCTCTGATGCCCTGGCTGTCGGGCACGGCGCTGCTGCATTCGGCGCTGGTCATGGAAAAGCGCAGCGCTCTCAAGATCTGGACGGTGCTGCTGGCCATCCTGACGTTTTCACTGTCGTTGCTCGGCACCTTCCTGGTGCGTTCAGGCGTGCTGACCTCGGTGCATGCCTTCGCCAGCGACCCCGCCCGGGGCGTGTTCATCCTCGGCATCCTCTGCGCCTTCATCGGCGGCGGGCTGGTGCTGTTCGCCGCCCGTGCCGGCGAACTGTCGGCCGGCGGCCTGTTTGCGCCAGTCTCCCGCGAGGGCGCGCTCGTCCTCAACAACGTCTTCCTGTCGGTATCGGCCGCCGTGGTGCTGATCGGCACGCTGGCCCCGCTGGTCGCCTCGGCCTTCGGCGGCGCCATCTCGGTCGGCGCGCCCTATTTCAATCTGACCTTCGGGCCGCTGTTCGTGGCGACGCTCCTGGTCGTGCCGCTCGGTCCCGAGCTGGCCTGGAAGCGCGGCGATCTCGCCGGGGCGCTCGAGCGGCTGTGGGCGGCGCTGGCCGCCAGCCTGCTCATCGGTCTCCTCGTCTGGTGGTGGCGCAACGGCGGCCCGATCCTCGCCATGCTCGGACTGGCACTGGCCAGCTGGGTCATCCTCGGCGCGATCACCAACCTGCTGGCCCGCGCCAGTTTCGCCAGTGTCGGCTGGCGCGTCGGGCTGCGGCGGCTCTTCGGTCTGCCGTCGTCGGCCTTCGGCACCGCCTTCGGTCACGCTGGCCTCGGACTGACGCTGCTCGGCATCATCGCCACCACCAGCTTCCAGAGCGAGACCATCGTCGAGATGAAGCCCGGCGATCGCCAGACGGTTGGTCGTTACGAGATCAGCTTCGACGGTCTGCGCGCCGAGAAAGGCGCCAACTATCGCGCCACCGTGGCCGCGATGACGGTGCGACAGGACGGCGTCGAGCAGTTTCAGCTCGCCCCGTCCAAGCGGACGTTCCTGACGCGCTCCATGCCGACCACCGAGGCGGCGATCCGCAACCACGGCTTTTCGCAGCTCTACGTCACCCTCGGCGACAGCGGCCAGACTCCCGGCAGCATTATCGTGCGCATGTGGGACAAGCCGCTTGTCACGCTGATCTGGCTCGGCGCGCTGGTCATGATGGTCGGCGGCGGCCTGTCGCTGGCCGATCGCCGCCTGCGCGTCGGCGCGCCGAAGCCGGGCCGGCACGCCCGTCCGGTCGCCATCGCGGGGGAAGGCTGATGCGCCTCATCATCGTCATGTTGGCCCTGCTCGGGGCGCTGTTGCCGGCGCTGGCCGCCGACCCGTCGGAACAGCTGGTCGATCCGGCCCAGGAAGCGCGCGCCCGTGCCCTGTCGGAGGAGCTACGCTGCCTCGTCTGCCAGAACCAGTCCATCGAAGCCTCCAATGCCCAACTGGCCAAGGACCTGCGGCTGCTGGTGCGCGAGCGCATCACTGCCGGCGACAGTGACGATGCGATCAAGACCTTCCTCGTCGAACGCTACGGCGAGTTCGTGCTGCTGAAGCCGCGCTTCCACGGTTTGGGCGTGGTACTCTGGCTGTTGCCGGCCCTGATGCTGGCCCTGGCCGGCGGCGGTGCCTGGTGGGCCTGGCGACGGCGCAAGGCCCTGGCGGTTCCGGCCGATGCGACGCTGTCGGCCGAGGAAGAGGCCCGCCTTGCCCGCCTGCTCGATGCCGAGCCGTCTGACCGCGACGACTGATCGGCATGCCGCCAAAAAGCCTTTTCCTTACGGAAGTTTAATCTGTCGGCAAGGTTGTCGTCAGCTGCTCCGGACCAATATGACGCCATGGAATTCGGGAACGCCGGTTTCCTCCGGCCGGTCGCCCCCGACCGTTCCCCTGGCTTCAAGACTGGAGTATGCACCCATGACTTCTCGGCCCGAAAAATCCACCACGCAGCGCATCAAGACGCTGCTCGTCGGCTCGGTGTTCGCGCTGGCCCTCGGTGGCATCGTCCTTGGCGAGACGACCTACATCTTCGGCAATACGGCCCACGCCGAAAACCTCTCGGGCGCGCCCATGGCCAGCCAGCCCGTCTTCTCGTTCGCCGACATCGTCGAGCGCGTGCAGCCGGCCGTCGTCTCCATCCGCGTCAAGACCGACGAGGCCGTCGCCACCGGCCAGGACGACAACGGCCTGCCGCCGGGCTTCGGTCCCGACAGCCCGTTCTACGACTTCTTCAAGCGTTTCGGCGCGCCCGGCCAGCGCGGCCCCAAGTCCGGACCGCAGCATCGCTACGGCATGGCCCAGGGCTCCGGCTTCTTCATCTCCGATGACGGCTACGTCGTCACCAACAACCACGTGGTGGAGAACGCCACCGACGTCAAGGTGGTGACCAACGACGGCAAGGAACACGCCGCCAAGGTGATCGGTACCGACCCGAAGACCGATCTGGCGCTGGTCAAGGTCAGCGACGGCAAGAGCTTCCCGCACGTCTCGTTCGCCAACGGCGACCCGCGCGTCGGCGACTGGGTGGTGGCCGTCGGCAATCCCTTCGGCCTCGGCGGCACGGTGACCTCGGGCATCGTCTCGGCCCGTGGTCGCGACATCGGCGCCGGACCTTACGACGACTTCCTGCAGATCGACGCCTCGATCAACAAGGGCAACTCCGGCGGTCCGGCCTTCAACATCAACGGCGAGGTGATCGGCGTCAACACGGCCATCTATTCGCCGTCGGGCGGCTCGGTCGGCATCGGCTTCGCCATTCCCGCCCATACCGCCCAGTCGGTGATCAAGTCGCTGATGGATAGCGGCAAAGTGGTGCGCGGTTGGCTCGGCGTGCAGATCCAGCCGGTAACCGACGATGTCGCCGCCTCCATTGGCCTCGACAAGCCGCACGGTGCCATCGTCACCGAGCCGCAGGACAACTCGCCCGCCGCCAAGGCCGGCATCAAGGCCGGCGACGCTATCATCGCCGTCAACGGTCAGGACGTCGAGGACGCCAAGGATCTGGCGCGCAAGATCGCCGCCTTCCCGCCCAAGACCATTGTCGACGTGACGCTGTGGCGCGACGGCAAGGAAACGGTGGTCAAGGTCGATCTCGGCGAACTGCCCAACGACAAGCAGGCCAAGGCGGGCAGCTCCGGCGACGACAGCGGCCACACCTCGCTCGACGACTTCGGCCTGTCGCTGGCGCCGGCAACGGCCATGGGCGCCGGTGACGAGGGCGTGGTGATCACCGGCGTCGATCCCAACGGCAAGGGCGCTGAGAAGGGCCTGCGCGAGGGTGACGTCATCCTGGCCGTGAGCGGCGAGGTCGTCTCCAAGCCCTCGCAGGTGGTGGCCGACATCGAAGCGGCGGCCAAGGCCGGCAAGAAGGGTGTGCTGCTGCGCGTCAAGTCCGACGACCAGGTGCGCTTCGTCGCCCTGCCGCTCGCCAACAAGGGCTGATGCCGACGGCTCAAGGTCGTAAATCTGGAGCGAGTTCTCATCGACCCGATGGTCCATCAGGTCGGAACGCGCTCCAGACGCCGGCCAGTGGTGCCGGGGGAAGCACAGGCAACTGGACGCAAGAGACGCCCCCGCTCTCGATCGTTCATGCCGCTTCCCCTCGCATGGCGCCTCCGGCCGGCGCCGTTGCCTTGCAAAAAACGCGGTTGTCATTTGCTGCTGCTGCATGACGGCTCGGTAAAAGCCGCCATTCCCAGCCAAAACCGGCGATAGTGCCTACGCCTAAAGAATAATTTCCGACTTTGCAGATCTGTTCGTCATAAAGTCCACTGGCGAGCCTAATTCCCGCTGTTACCCTTGACTGGCTGAATAACGGCAGCCGAACACCGGCGACGCGAGGGAATATATATTATGACCTATAAAAGAATTACGCTTCCCCTATTCCTGGTCAAGGAACAGCGCCGGACGGGCGGCAGCGGCATCTTTACCGCGCTGATGACGGACATCTGCACCACCTGCAAGACCATCTCCAACGAAGTCAACCGTGGCGCCATGGCCGGTACGCTCGGCTACGCCGGTTCGCGCAACGTCCAGGGCGAGGACCAGAAGGCGCTCGACGTCCTGGCCAACGACATCTTCCTCTACATGACCGATCAGGGCGGCAACTGGGCCGGCGTCGCCTCCGAGGAGCTTGAGGACGTCCACATGTCCATCGGCTCCGATGGTCGCTACCTGCTGCTGTTCGATCCGCTCGACGGCTCGTCCAACAGCGACATCAACGGCGCCGTCGGCAGCATCTTCTCCATCCTGCGCATGCCCGAGCACGCCGATCCGGGCGATCCCGACATCTATCTCCAGCCCGGCTTCCAGCAGGTCGCCGCCGGCTACACCATCTACGGCTCGTCGACCATGATGGTGCTGACCTCCGGCCACGGCGTCAACGGCTTCACGCTCGATCACAACATCGGCGTTTTCGTGCTCACCCATCCCAACATGCAGATTCCCGCCGACGCCGCCGAGTACGCCATCAACTCCTCGCGCGCCCGCTTCTGGGACGCGCCGACGCGCCGCTACATCGATGAATGCGTCGCCGGCGAGAACGGTCCGCGCGGCAAGTACTTCAACACCCGCTGGATGGCCGCCATGGTGGCCGAGGTGCATCGCATCCTGCTGCGCGGTGGCGTTTTCCTCTACCCGCTCGACAGCGACAACACCGAACAGGGCGGCAAGCTGCGCCTGCTCTACGAGGCCAACCCCATGGCCTTCATTGTCGAGCAGGCCGGCGGCCTCGCCATCGACGGTCGCCACCGCATCATGGACATCGAACCCCGGCGGCTGCATCAGCGCACCGGCGTCATCCTCGGCTCGCGCAACGAGGTTGAGCGTATCGCCGGCTACTACCGGGAACACGACGCGGCGCAGGGCAAATAAGCCGGCCGGTCGGCGGATACGCCTCTTGCCAGCCTGCCTTGGCCGCGTCAAACAATCTCGATCCGCACGCCCGGCCGTCGACAGTCGGCGCGGGCAGGCGGACGCAAGGCAGGTGACGGACCGATGCGAGTTCTGGTGATCGAGGACGACAAGGAAGCGGCCGCCTATCTCGTCAAGGCGCTGGGCGAGGTTGGACACGCCGCCGAGCGGGCGAGCGACGGCGAGACCGGTGCCTTCATGGTCGGCGAGGGCGGTTATGACGTCGTCATCGTCGATCGCATGCTGCCCAAGCGCGACGGCCTGGCCATCATCGAGGACATGCGCCGGGCCGGCGACATGACACCGGTGCTGATCCTGTCGGCGCTGGGCCAGGTCGACGACCGGGTGCGCGGCCTGCGGGCCGGCGGCGACGACTACCTGACCAAGCCCTATGCCTTCACCGAACTCCTGGCCCGCGTCGAGGCGCTGGCCCGACGCAGCCGGCCGCTCGACGTCGAGACGCAGTACAAGGTGGCCGACCTGACGCTCGACCGCCTGTCGCACGAGGTGCGGCGCGGCAATGAGGAGATCGTCCTGCAGCCGCGCGAGTTCCGCCTGCTTGAATACATGATGCGCAATGCCGGTCAGGTGGTGACGCGGACGATGCTGCTCGAGAACGTCTGGGACTATCACTTCGATCCGCAGACCAACGTCATCGACGTTCACATCTCCCGCCTGCGCTCCAAGATCGACAAGGGCTTCGACAAGCAGTTGCTGTGCACCATCCGTGGCGCCGGCTACATGATCCGCGAGTGAAGCAGCCATGGGGTCGATCGGACGTCTCGTCAGGACCACGGCCTTCAAGCTGTCGCTGGTCTACCTTGTCGTCTTCTCCGGACTGACGCTGTTCCTCGGGCTCTACATTTCCAACAACACCGCCGAACTGCTTGACCGCCAGATCGCCGACGACATCAGTCAGGAGATCGCCTCGCTCAACGACCAATACCAGCGCGGCGGTCTGCGACAGCTGGTCGATTCGGTCGAGATGCGCTCGCGCCGGCCGGGCGCCAGCCTCTATCTCGTTGCCGATCCGTCCGGTCAGACGGTGGTTGGCAACGTCGCCGATCCGCCGCTCGCCGTGCTCGGTTTGCCGGATGGCCGCTCCACCGAGGTGAGCTATCAGCGCCTCGACGACGATGCCGGTCGGCGCTACCTCGCCGTCGTCCGCGTCTTTGGTTTGCCGGGCGGCTTCAAGCTCCTGGTCGGGCGCGACATCGGTGAGGTCAACGACCTGCGGCAGGTGATCTTCGACGCTTCGAAATACGCCATCGTCGTCATCGTTGTCCTCGGCTTTCTGTCGTGGTTTTTCGTCGCCCGCTCCGTACTGAAGCGCGTCGAGGCGGTGGCCGAAACCTCGCGCCAGATCATGTCCGGCGATCTGACGCGCCGCCTTGCCGTCACCGGCTCCGGCGACGAGTTCGACAACCTCGCCCTCAGTCTCAACGAGATGCTGGACCGCATCGAAGCGCTGATGACCGGTCTCAAGGAGGTCTCCGACAACATCGCCCACGACCTCAAGACACCGCTCGCCCGCCTGCATAACCGGCTCGAGGAAATCCTGCGCCGCGACGGACCGGTCGAGGACTATCGCGTCGGCCTCGAAGCCTCGCTCGAGGAGGCTGACAAGCTCATCCAGGTGTTCGACGCCGTGCTGAAGATCGCCCGCATGGAAGCCGGCTCGTCCGGCGACAGTGTCGGCGACCTCGACGCTGGCGACGTGCTCAACGAGATCGGCGAACTCTACCAGCCGGTGGTCGAGGATGCCGGCGGTTTGCTGGTGGTCGAGCGGGGCGAATCGGTCGCCTTCCGCGGCAACCGCACGCTCATCAGCCAGGCGCTGGCCAATCTCATCGACAACGCCATCAAGTACGCCAGCCCGGTCGAGGGCGACGGACGGACGCTGCGCATCGCGCTGTCGGCCCGGTCGTTGGGCGGCGAACTGCGGCTCGCGGTCGCCGACAATGGGCCGGGCATCGCCGCCATTGACCGTGAGCGGGTGCTGCAGCGTTTCGTCCGCCTCGACGAGAGTCGTAGTCGGGAAGGCTCCGGACTGGGCTTGTCTCTGGTGGCGGCGATAGCGAAGATGCACGGTGGCCGCATCGAACTCAGCGATGGCGCGCCGGGACTGACGGCGACGCTGTGTCTGCCGCTCGGCCGTGAACGCACGGGAGGCGTGGCAGATAATGGCGGCAACGACGATGGACGCGAGCAGGGCACTGAAGGACAGGCTCCATCGCCTTCCGCCTGAGGGCACCGATACGGCCATCGCCACGGCGCTGCTGGTCGATTGCTGCGCCGGGGAGGGTGGCGAAGCGCTCGCCCGTCTGTTCGAGGCCCAGCCCGATGCCCGCGCCTTCGTGCTCGCCGTCGGCTCCAACAGCCCCTATCTGCGCGAGACGGCCTTTGCCGACGCCACCCGTCTCCTGCGGGTGCTTGAGAGCGACCCCGACGAACTGATGGCCGATCTGCTGGCCCGGACCGCCGAGGCCGTGGCCAGCGAGGCCGAACTCAAGCGGCTGCTGCGCCGAGTCAAGCGCGAGGCGGCGCTGCTCATCGCGTTCGCCGACATTGCCGGCGCCTGGGACGTGATGACCGTCACCGGTGCCCTGACCCGCCTGGCCGATGCCAGCCTGATGGCCGGCGTGCGCTTTTTGCTGCGCGAGGCTGCCGCCGAGGGGCGGCTACGCCTGGCCGACCCCGAGCACCCGGAAGTGAACTCCGGCTGGATCGTGTTGGCCATGGGCAAGCAGGGTGGCTTCGAGCTCAACTATTCCTCCGACATCGATCTCATCGTCTTCTACGATCAGGACGTCGTCGACGCGCCCGCCGACGCCGACCTGACAACGCTGTTCGTGCGGCTGACCCGCCGCCTCGTCACCATTCTGCAGGAGCGGACCGGTGACGGTTATGTCTTCCGCACCGACCTGCGCCTGCGCCCCGATCCCGGTGCCACGCCGGTGGCCATGCCGGTGCATGGGGCGCTGCTCTACTACGAGAGCATGGGACAGAACTGGGAACGGGCGGCCATGATCAAGGCGCGGCCGGCCGCCGGGGATCTCGCCGCCGGCTGGCGCTTCATCGAGGCGCTGAAGCCCTACATCTGGCGCAAGTATCTCGACTATGCCGCCATCCGCGACATCCACTCCATCAAGCGCCAGATCCACGCCCACAAGGGTTTCGATCGCATCGCCGTCGCCGGCCACAACGTCAAGCTCGGGCGCGGCGGCATCCGCGAGATCGAGTTCTTCGTCCAGACCCAGCAGCT
>CALMMQ010000090.1 GCA_937868725.1 uncultured Pleomorphomonas sp. | reverse complement strand
TTGAGACCGCCGAAGGCCTTCTCCTGGATCTTCCAGGCAATGCCGAGTTCGAGCAACTCCCGGCGGATCCGATCGGGCGGGCTGGACCGGAACTGTTTTCGCCACAGGGCGATGAGGTCGTTGCGTTCCATGGCGGCAAGAGCCGCCAGTTGCTCGGCGACATCCTCTCCGGGTATGCGGGGCGAACACGACCGAACCGACTGTCGCGAGCCGTTTCTCGAGGCCGGGGAGTGAGCTGCCGGACACGGCTCCAGACTGGTTGGTTTGCAGATAGAAATCGGGGAGACGGCACTCATGACGACGCCTCCGCGCCAGCGACATGATGATAGGTGCGACGACCGTCCGAAGCGCTGAACGGCAGGTAGCCGAGTTCGTCGAGGATGAATGGACCAACCGGCCGGCGATCAGTCCAGCCTTGCCCTGGGCCTTCTCCTGTTCGAGAGCGTTGACGAGCTCAACGGTGGAGAAGAAGCGAACCCGCTTTTGGTGGTGCTCGATAGCCTGGACGCCGAGCGCCGTGGCGATGCGTGTCTTGCCGGTGCCTGGACCTCCGACCAGAACGGCATTGTGGGCGTCCTCCATGAACTCGCAACGATGGAGCTGGCGAACGAGCGCCTCGTTGATCTCGCTGCTGGTGAAGTCGAATCCGCTGAGGTCGCGGTAGGCCGGGAAGCGGGCGGTCTTGAGCTGATAGGCCGTAGACCGGACCTCGCGTTCGGCCGTCTCGGCCTTCAAGAGCTGCGACAGGATCGGTACGGCGGCATCGAAGGCCGGGGACCCCTGTTCGTTGAGTTCACCGACCGCTTGGGCCATGCCGTACATCTTGAGGCTGCGCAGCATGATGACGATGGCGCCTGCGGCGGGATCATGACGCATGGCGAGCCTCCCCGATCCGGCGTAACGCGTCGTAGCGCTCGACATTGGCAAGTGGCTCAGTGGTCAGCACGAGAGCCTGGGGGGCTTCGACGGTCGGTGGAGTGACCGGCCTGCCATCAAGCAGGCGATGCAGCAGATTGAGGATATGCGTCTTGGTCGGCACGCCGGCCTTCAACGCCATATCGACGGCAGTGAGCACGATCTTCTCGTCGTGCTGGAGAACGAGGGCGAGGATCTCGACCATCTCGCGGTCCCCACCCGGCATCTTGAGCAAGTGCTGCTGCAGGGACCTAAAGGCGGCCGGCATCTCAGCGAAGGGGGAGCCATTGCGCAGGGCACCGGGCTTGCGCTGGACGACCGCCAGATAGTGCCGCCAGTCGTAGACCGTCTCGCTCTGGCGATCATGGGAGCGTGCGAAGACGCGGGCGTGCTCGCAGATGATCTGTCCCTCGGCGACGGCGACGACACGGTCGGGATACCATTGGCATTTTCTTGGTACACCAATTCCTGAAGGATGTTGGCGCCTTCGTGAAGACAAGTTGGCGGCGTGCTGGAAATTTAAGCCCATGAGGCGGAAGGAAAGGCGCGCGGACGTCGATGTCGCGACGTTCGCCGTAGCCCACGGTTGCGACGCGGTGCGACCCGGCGTCGCCTTGGGCGGCGCCCACGCGTCCGGAATGCAGCGAAAGCCGTCGCGGACGCGCTCGCCCGGGCCCGCGTCCCGCGGGATGGGATCGGGATCGCCTCACACGGCGAGGCGCTCGACGATGACCGGCGCCGGCGGCACCCTGTCCGGCGACACCGACACCGCGGCCCGGATCGCCGCCGCCGCCTCGGTCCAGGCTTCGTCGTCGCGGGCGTGGAGAACGCACAGAGGTCGCGCCTCATCGACGCGGATGCCCCGGCTCGACATCGCCGACAGTCCGACGGCGCGATCGATGGCGGCGTCCGGTCGGGTGCGCCCGGCGCCGAGGCGCAACAGCGCCATGCCGATGGCGTAGCAGTCCATGTCGGCGACGACGCCCGGATTTTCCGCGAACACCGGCCGGACGACCGGAGCCGTCTCGAGATGCTTGCCCGGATGCTCGACGAGATCGCGAGGGCCGCCAAAGGCGGCGACCATGCGGGCGAACGTCTCGGCGGCGGCGCCGTCGTCGAGGCGGGCAAGGGCGAGACGGCGCCCGTGATCGAGATCGTCGGCCAGTCCGCCCATGACGAAGGTTTCGGCGGCGAGTGCCAGCACGGTTTCGAGAAGGCGGGGTTCGCGGAACCGACCGGTCAGGAAATCGACGATCTCGACCAGTTGCGGGTTGCTGCCGACGGCGTCGCCGAGCACGACGGACAGATCCGAGATCAGCGCCACCATGGGGATGCCGACGTCGGCGGCGACGCCGGTCAGGCTTTCGGCCAGTTCGCGGGCGCGGGCGCAATCGGCCATGAAGGCGCCGGACCCGTAGGGAACCGTCATCACCAGACCGTTGATGCCGGCGGCGAGCTTTTTGGACATGATCGAGCCGGTGATCAGCGGCACGCTCTCCACCGTGGCGCTGACGTCGCGCGTATAATAGATCGGCCGGTCGGCCGGCGCGAGTTCGGCGGTCGGACCGATGATGGCGCCGCCGATTTCGGCCACCGTCCGCATGAACAACGCCGTCTCCGGCGCCGTGTCGTAGCCGGGGATGGCGTCAAGCAAATCGATTTCGCCGCCGGTATGGCCTAGACCGCGCGCCGAGATCATCGGCATGTGGATGCCGGCGGCGGCGACCAGCGGCACGACGATCAGGCTGACCTTCTCGTCGCCGACACCGCCGCTCGAATGCTTGTCGATGATGGTCGGACCGGACAACCCGACCTCCGACCAGTCGATCACCCGCCCGCTGTCGCGCATGGCCAGCGTGTAGGCCAGCCGCTCCGGCGCCGACATGCCGTTGAGGTACACGGCCATGGTGAAGGCGCCGATCTGGCTCGGACCGACTTCGCCGGTCACTGTGCCGCGCACGAAGCGGCCGATGTCGGCGGCCGAGAGCGGCAGGCGGTCGCGCTTGCGACGGATGACGTTCTGGGGAACGAAGGCGTCGGTCATGGTGTCTCCGGAGGATCAGGGCAAGCGGGCCAGCCGTTCGGCCAGAAGATCGTAGAAGGCGGGCACGTCGACCTCGCGCAGGAAGGTAACGTTGGCCGGCCGATCGGTGACGCCCCACCAGTCGACCACGGTCATGCCGGCGGTGTAGGTGCCGGTCAGTTCCACCTCGACGTTGACGCGGCGACCGGCGAACAGGTCCGGCCGCAACACGAAGGCGACGGCGCAGGGATCGTGCAGTGGCGCCCCGTCCCAGCCGTACTTGGCGAGGTCGAAATGCTCGGAGAAGCGCAGCATCGCCGCCGCCGCCCGAGCGCAACGCGTGCCCGACGCTTCGAGGGCGGAAAGACGCGCCGGCGTCGACCGGCACTGATGGGTGACGTCCATCGGCACCATGGTGATCCTGAGGCCGCTTTTCAGGACCACGTCGACCGCCTCGGGATCGACGTAGTCGTTGAAACCGGCGCTGGGCGTGATGTTGCCCCCTTCCGAGAACGAGCCGGAGATCATCACCAGTTCGGCGATGCCGGTCCGGATGTCCGGCGCTTCGACCAGCGCCATGGCGATGTCGGTGAGCGGCCCCAGCGTCACCAGCGTGATCTCGCCCGGCGCCGCGGCTCGCAACGTGTCGATGAGGAAGGCGACGCCATGGCGTTGCCGCACGGCGAGGGTCGGCGCCGGCAGTTCGGGACCGTCGAGACCGGTCGGGCCGTGGACGTGCTCGGCCGTCACCAGAGTTCGGCGCATCGGTCGGGAACACCCGGCGTAGAGGGGAACGTCGCGACGACCCGCCAGTTCGAGGATCTGCCGGGCGTTCCGGACCGTCCGCTCGAGCGGCACGTTGCCGGCGACGGCGACGACGCCGACGACGTCCAGCTCGTCGGGCGAGGCGAGCGCCATCAGGAGGGCGACGGCGTCGTCCTGGCCCGGATCGGTGTCGATGATGATCTTGCGGGCCATCTCAGTCCCTCCGTCGCCAGGGCGCGAGGTCGCCGGCATACCGGCGCATGCCGACGTCGACCAGCGACGCCCGACGATGCACCTCGGCGAAATAGGGCTCCAGAACCCGGCCGCGCTCCTCGGCCCGGGCCTGCTCCGCGAGGTGGGCCGGCATCAGTTCGGCGATTTCGGCGATGACCTCGCTTTCGTCGACGGCGAGGAGGCGGCCGTCGCGGACGACGATTTCACCGGCGACCATGACGAGTTCGACCGAACCGCCGTTCTCGGCGAACACCAGATGTTTGACGGGATCGTTGAGCGGCACGAACGGCAGGCGGCCGAGGTCGAGCATGACGACATCGGCGGCCATGCCGACGCCGAGCGCCCCGGTGTCGCGGCCGAGGCGGGCGGCGGTGGCGCCGCCGGTGGTCGCCATCGCCAGGACTTCGGCCGCCGTCAGCCATTCCGAGGGATCCGGCCCCGGCACACCTTGCACCAGGGCAGCGACGCGCATCAGATCGAACACGCGGGCGCTGTCGTTGGACGACAGGCCGTCGGTGCCGAGCGCGACGTTGACGCCGGCGTCGAGCATGCGGCGGATCGGTGCCACGCCGGAGCCGAGACGCAGATTGGAAATGGCGTTGTGGGCGACCGACACGCCAGCCTCACCCATCAGCTCCATGTCGTCGTCGCTGACCCAGACCGCGTGCGCCAGAGTGGCTTGAGGCCCGAGGATGCCGAGATCGGCCATGGTGGCGATCAGACTCCGGCCGTGGAACGCCGGACCGGTCACCGCCTGCACCCTGGTTTCGAGCACGTGGGTGTGGAACTGCATGTCGTGACGGACGGCGAAGTCGTGGCAGGCGACGAGGAAATCGGGCGGACAGCGCTGCGGCGCCGACGGCGCCACCATGAAGCGCAGGCGCCCCTTCCGTCCGTGGAATTCGGCGCGTGCGGCTTCGCAGAAGTCGAGATAGGCGGCGAGATCGGTCAGGGGCGCGGCGTCGAGACGGGCCTGCAGATCGGGCGGCACGATGTCGCGGGCGTACGGCAGCGTGTCGAGCGTCGGCAGGTTGATGACGGCGTTCGAAACCGTCGCCCGGATGCCGATGTCGTCGTAGGCCTGCACGGCGGCGAGCATGCGCTGAAGATCGTGGCCGGGCGGATCGAAGAAGTCGTCGGAGATGGCGGTGACGCCGCTCTTTAGCGATTCCATGGCCAGAAGCAGGCTGCGCAGGTAGAGGAGGCGCGGCGACACCGGGGTCTCTGTGAAGAACGGATAGGCGTAGAGCGACCACACCTCGAGCGGCATGCGCTCGAAGCGACCGCGCAGGAAGGTCTCGCTCGAATGGGTGTGGGCGTTGACGAGACCGGGCATCAGGAGCTTGCCTGCCGCCTCGACGACCACGTCTTCGGGTTCGGGCCGCGCGGAGCCACCGACGGACACGATGCGGTCGCCGGCGACGACGAGATCGCCGACGGACGCCTCGAAGCCCTGCGGCCCGTGGAGCGTCAGCAGCATGCCACCGCGGAAAACGATGTGGGAAGTGGAGGGCTCGCCCATGATGGCCTCAGTAGGGGGTGTCGCCGCCGTCGACGTTGACGGCCTGGCCGCGGATCAGCATGGCGTCGTCGGACAGCAGGAACGACACGCAGCGGCCGATTTCCTCGGGGGTGGTGTGGCGCCTGAGCTGGCTCGACACCATCTGGTCGAAGACCTGCTCGGGCGTTTCGCCGGACATGGCGGAAAACACGTCGGCCACCTGCCGCAGCATCGGCGTCGCCACCGAGCCGGGACACACGCAGTTGACGTTGATGTCGTGGGCGGCGAGCGCGGCCGACAGCATGCGCGTCATCGAGATCAGCGCCGCCTTGGTGGCGCTGTAGGCGATCATGGTTTCGGCGTGGCCGATCTTGCCGGCTTCCGACGAGATGTTGACGATCGCCCCGCGAATGCCGCGTTCGATCATGGCCTTGGCCACCAGCCGCGCCGTTTCGTAGGCGCCGAACACGTTGATCTCGAACTGGCGCCGCCAGAGTTCGAGGCCGTGGTCGAGCGGCGGCGCGTGCAGCGCCACCGCCGCGCCGTTGACGAGACCGTCGACGCGCCCGCGCCAGACAAGCGTCTGCTCGACCATGGCCGCGACCGAGGCGGGATCGGCGATTTCCACCGCGATCGGCAGGACGCGCGGATCGGCGTCCACCCGACCGGGATCGAGGTCAGCGGCGGCGACCCACGCCCCCGCCTCGAGAAGCGTGCGCACCATCCCCTGCCCGACGCCGCCGGCCGCTCCCGTGACCAGAATCACCTTGTCGGCGTGAGCGGCGGCGCCGACGGCCGGACGCACCGGCAGGGGAGCGTGGCTCCCGAAATTGGCATAGGCGGTCACGGCGTGTCTCCGTTCGGCTGAAGCACGCCGGGCGCCCCGCCCGGCAGCCAGGCGTAGAGCTCCCAGGTTTCGCCGTCCGGTCCGGCGAAATAGGCGCAGTAGGCGTTCCACGGATAGACGGCCGGTGGGCTCACGAAGGCGACCCCGGCGGCGCTGAGTTCGGCGTGGGCGGCATCGAGCACGGCCGCGCTTTCGAACTTCACGGCGATCGCCATGGCGCTCGGCGCGGTCGGATCGACCGGCGTTCCGGTGTGGGCGGAGAGATGGCCGCGTTCCCAAAGCGCGAGCGTCAGCCCGGCTCCGGAGAAATCGGCGAATCCCGGCGCGCGATGGGCGAGGCGGAAGCCCAGCCGGTCGCGGTAGAAGGCGATCGAGGCTTCGAGATCACGCACCAGGACGCAGACGTCGGATATGGCGTGGGCTTGGGCGAAGGACATGATGAACCTCAGTAGTCGCGTAGTTCGCCAAAGGCGGAGGAGGCGGCGCCGCCGCGCAGCCGGCCGCTCAGCCAGACGCCGAACACGGTGGCGATATAGGGCAGCGCCAGCAGGAGATCGTGGGGAACGGCGTCGCCGAACACTAGCTGGGCCCGGATGCCGAGGGCGCCGACCAGCGAGAAGAACATGGCGGCGAAGGCAGCTCCGATCGGATGCGAGACGCCGAAGACCACGGCAGCGAAGGCCATGAAGCCGCGCCCGGCGGTCATGTTCTGGGCGAAGATCTGCAGACTGCCGGCGGCGAGTTCGGCACCGCCGGCGGCGGCCAGAACGCCGCCGAAAGCCAGCGCAAAGAGGCGCATGCGCGCCGGTTCCACGCCGGCGCCGCGGGCGGCGAACGGATGCTCGCCGCTGGCCGCCAGCTGCAGGCCGAAGCGCGTCCGGCGCAACAGCACCCACAGCAACGCCACCACGAACGGCATCGCCGCCACCAGCACCGACAGCGAGGCGAACGGGCCGAAGGCTTCGCCGAGGCGCGGCAGGCCGAAGGGCGCCGTTATTGACGCCTGGCTTCCGAAGATCGACTGCGAAGCCAGCGTGGTGCCGCCTACGCCGAGGCCCGTCAGGCCGAGACCGGCGATGATCGGGTTGGCCTTGAGCTTCTCGATGGTGAACCAGAGCAGCACCGAGGCCAGCACGCAGAGCACGACGGCGGCGATCAGAGCGAGACCGAGCGAGCCGGTCAGCACGATGCCGATGATCGTCGACGCCGCGCCGATGATCATGACGCCCTCGAGGCCGAGGTGCCAGATGCCGGCGCGCTGGGCGACGACACCGGCGAGCGTGACATAGACGAGTGGGGTTCCCGAACGGAGGATGGCGACGACGAGATCGTTCATGGCGCTTTCCCACGGCTGGAGGCCAATCCGGTCAACCGACCGAGGACACGATCGACGCGTGCCGACCGGGCCGTGATGAACAGGGCGATGGCGGCGTTGATGATGTCGATCGCCGCCGACGGCAGGCCGGCCATGATCGGCAGATAGAGCGCGGCCGACGCCAGACCGCCGAAGAACAGGGCCGCGGCCGCCGTTCCGCCCACCGACAGGTTGGCGACGAGGGCGATCAGCGTGGCGGTGAAGCCGTGCGCGGGCAGGAAGCCGCCGACCAGCCGGCCGTTCGGTCCGAACACCTCAAGCGTCCCGGCGAGCCCCGCCAGACCGCCCGCCAGCAGGAAGCTCGAAAGACCGAGCCACCAGACCTTGGCGCCCTGCCAGCGCACCATCACCGGATTGCGGCCGGCGAGACTGGCGACGACGCCGAAGGCGCTGCGGTTGACGAGGAGCCACATTAGCACGCCGACCACGACGGCGACCGCGATGATGGTCGGCGACAGGCCGAGCGAATTGGAGATGCGATAGGCGGCGGCGAGCGGCCGGCTCGACGATTGCTGCCCGCTGCCGGACGGATCCTTGAGCGGCCCGGTGGTGACGTAGATGAGAAGCAGCGTCGCCAGGAAATTGCCCATCAGCGTGGTGATGGTCTCGTCGGTTCCCGACCTCAGGCGCAGGAGCCCCGGCCACAGCGCCCACAAGGCGCCGCCGGCCATGCCGGCGACGAGCGACAGCGGCACCAGCACGAGAGCCGGCGCGCCGTCGAGCCAGGTGGCGGCGCAGGTCGCGGCGATGGCGCCGGCGTAGAACTGCCCCTGCGCGCCGATGTTGAAGAAGCCGCAGCGGAACGACAGGCCGACGCCGACGGCGGTGATGAACAGCGGTATGGCCCAGCGCAGGCTCTGCGTCAGGCCGCCGCTCCTCAGAAACGCCCCCTCGGCGATGGACGTGAACATGGCCGGCGCCGAATAGCCGGCGAACTCGAAGATGACGCCGCAGAGAGCCAGCGCCAGGACGACGAAGACGGCGGCGCGGAGGATGGTAATGAAATTGCTGTTCACGCTTCCGCTCCGGTCATGGCGGCGCCGACGGCGCCGAGGGCGTAGGGAGGGCGGTAGTCCGCGACGATCCGGCCCGACAGCATCACCACCAGCCGATCGGAAATGTCGAACAGTTCGTCGAGATCGGACGAGATCAGCAGCACGGCGGCGCCGCGATCGCGGGCGTCGCGCAAGGCCTGCCAGACGAAGGCGGTGGCGCCGATGTCAAGGCCGCGCGTCGGTTGCGCGGCGATGATCAGGCGGGCGCCGTCGTGCACCTCGCGGGCGAAGATCAGCTTCTGGGCGTTGCCGCCCGACAGCGACCCGGCCCGCTGCTCGCTGCTGCGATAGCGGACGTCCCAGCGTTTCAGCGCCGCATCGCTCTGCTCGCGCAGGGCTCCGGGTCGGATCGGCCTCAGCAGGCGCCCGGAGAGAAGAGAGCGGATGGACCAGTTCTCCCATAACGAACTGTTGAGGCTGAGGCCTTCGCTGTTGCGCTCGAACGGGATGATGCTGAGGCCGAGGCGGCGGCGTTCGGCGAGGTCCGCCGCCGACACGTCGATGCCGGCAAGTTCGATGCCGCCGCGCCCGAGACCGGCGAGACCGGCGATGACCCGCACCAGCGTCTTCTGACCGTTGCCTTCGACGCCGGCGACGCCGACGATCTCGCCGGGCCGCAGTTCGAGCGAGACGTCGTCGAGCGGCGGCCCTTCGCCGTCGGCAAGCGTCGACACCCCGTCCAGCTGGAGAATCGCCGCCGTGGCGCCGGTCGTCGCGGCGGATGCGTGGCGCGGACGCTCGGCCCCGACCAGGGCATTGGCGTCGTCGTCGTTCGCCGAGGTCCCGCCGACGATCATGTCAGCGATGGCCGAGGCGGAGAGCGACGCCATCGGTTGCGTCGCCGCCACCAGACGGCCGCCGCGCAGCACGCTGACGGTGTCGGCGACCGCGAGCACTTCGCGGATCTTGTGCAGGACGAGAATGACGGTGACACCGTTCTTCTTGAGCCGGCGGACGCGTTCGAACAGCGCCTCGGCGCCCGTCGGCGACAGGACCGCCGTCGGCTCGTCCAGAATGAGGATGCTGGCGTCCGAAACCATGGCGCGGGCGATCTCGACGCTCTGCTGCGTCTCGACAGGCAGGTCGCGGATGCTCTTTCGCGGATCGACGTCGATGTCGAGAGCCTCGAGGTGCGACCGCCAGCGGTTGACGAGACCGCGGGCGGAAAAAACCGGGCCGAAGCGCTCGGCGCCGAACTCCATGGCCTCGGCGATGGAGAATGACGGCGGCAGGGCGAAACTCTGGTGAACCAGCTCGACGCCGAGCCGCCGCGCCTCCCGCACCTTGCCGAGCGGCATCGGCTGGCCATCGATGGCGACGGCGCCCGCGTCGGGCCGGATCAGGCCGGCGGCGACGCGAGCGAACGTCGTCTTGCCGGCGCCGTTCTGACCGACGACGGCATGGATGCAGCCCCGCTCGAACGACAGGTTCACGTCCGACAACGCGACGAAGTCACCAAATCTGACGGTTATGTCGCGGCAGACGAGCGCCGGAGGGATCGAATCGGTCATCGCGCGGGTGCTCTCTCGTCAAAGAGTCGTGTTGAAGGGGACCTCGAGCTTGCCGGCGATGATGTCGGCCTTAGCGGCCTCCACCTGCGGCCAGACCGCCTTGGCCTTGGCGACGAGCTTGGCCGGTCCCTTCTCGACAAACACCGGCGACAGCAGGAAGTCGATGACGCCGGTGCCGAGACCGGTGCTGACGTGGCCGCCCTTCCAGCCGTCGGCCAGGGCACGGGAGACTTCGTTGTGGAGCGACTGCCCGAAATCGAGCGATACCAGCGAGATCACGGTCGACGGACCGAGCTTGTACTGCGCCGGCGAGATGGCGCTGACCATCAGGTTCTTGCCCTCGTTGGCGGCGGCGATGATGCCGGCGTCGGTGGCCGCCGAGTCGGTCTGGATGTAGTCGATGCCGCCCTTGTACATCTGCGTCGCGATTTCCTGGCCCTTGGCCGGATCCTGGAACGAACCGGCGAACGCCGCCGACAGCGTGGCGTCGGCCTTGACGGCGGCCGAACCGACCTTGATGGCGTTAACGTCGGCGTTGAGGGGCGGTATCGAGATGCCGCCGATGTAGCCGAGCTTGCCGGTCAAGGAGACCAGCGCGCCGAACAGGCCCGAGAGATAGCAGCCGAGATAGTAGTCGTAGGACACCGTGACGACGTTCGGCAGCGACGGCTCGATCGGGTCGCCGAACAGCTGGATCCATTTGGTGTCGGGGTATTCGGGTGCCAGCGCCTTGAAGGCTTCGGCCACCTCGTTGAAGGTCGAGACGATGATGGAAGCGCCGGCGTCGCCGAGCGTGCGGAAGATCGTCTCGTAGGTGGCGGGATCGGCCGCGTAGACGACGCGCGTCTCGAAGCCCTTGTCCTTGGCAAGGGCGGTAAGCTTCTCGATCATGCTGTCGACGGGACCGTTGTCGCCGGCCGCCTGGGTGTGGACCAGGGCCACGAGGCCGCCGGCCGCCATCGCCGGCAGGAGGCCGGTGGCGACTCCCGCCGCCGCGGTGCCGGCGGCGGCCTTCAGAAGGGTACGACGCGAAAGCGGACGGCCGAAACCGTCGAGATCGGACAGGAATCTGGTCATGGGATGCTTCCTCGGCTCAAGGCGCCATCGGCGCGAGTGACCTCGTCCTGAAAGAGCGACGGAGACGCCCGACCGGATCGCGGCGACCGGCGCCGGCAGACGCCGGCCCGCGATCGATTACGGACACCAGACCACGCGCGCCAAACGGCGCGTCGGTCGGATTTCGTGTGGCAGTCCCTGAATGTCGCGGCCCGTTCATCGCCTGGGATGTCGGCCGTCGCTTCTTCCATTGGGGTCGAGCATAGGCGCGACCTGACCAAAGAGTCAACTTCTTTGTCCTGTTTTTCTGACCATTTGGTCAGATTTTAATTCGGCAATAAGTTGTTGTTCGTCAATCGCTTATTGTTTAGGCGAAGTGCGATAAATTAAGCAGTATGTCTGCTTTTCGAATTGGCTTTCCCGACCAGATCTGCAAAAATGGATACGACCGGCAACACCCGGAAGCCCGGAGAAAGGGGACAGGCACCTTGGACGGAGATGGTATCGGCGAGCCCGTCAAGGGCGACACGCGGCGCAAGCCGGCCGCACCCGACGGCGGTCGCGAGGACGGCGTCCGCCGTCGCAACGTCGCCCGCATCCTCAAGGCGGCGACGACGCTGTTTTCCCGCAAGGGGTTCGAGGGAACGCGCATCGCCGAGATCGCCGAGGCCGCCGGCCTGCCCAAAGCCAACGTCTACTATTATTTTTCCTCCAAGGAGGACGTCTACGACGCCGTGATCAAGCGCCTCATCGGCGACTGGGACGCGGCGCTCGCGCACATCACTCCCGACGCCGACCCGCGCCGGGCGCTGGAAGGGTACGTTCGCGCCAAGCTGGAGCACGCCCGCAAGCACGGCGAGGAATCGCGCGTCTTCGCCAGCGAGATCATCGGCGGCGCCCGCTTCCTGAGCCGCAAGGACCGTCAGCACATGCGCGATGTGACGCGCACCCACGCGGCGACCATCGACGGCTGGATCGCTGCCGGCAAGCTCAGGCCGGTCGATCCCCGCCATCTCCTGATCATGCTGTGGGGCATGACCCAGTTCTATGCCGACTTCGAAATCCTGGCCTGCGACGCGCTGGAGCAACCCAAACTCCGGCGCGGCGATTTCGACGTCGCGGCGCGGACGATCGTCGACACGGTACTGTCGAGCCTGGTGCCGCAGCAGGGATCGCAATGATGCCGACACGCAGAAGCGCGCTCCTCCAGCTCAGTCCCCCGCCCTGTCGCCGAGGCCGGTCCAGCTTTTGACGGCGATGTCGTCGAGACCGAGCAGGCCGAGGCTTCGCGACACCGAATGATCGACGAGGTCCTCGATCGAACGCGGCGCGGTGTAGAAGGCCGGCATGGGCGGGGCGATGATGGCGCCGATCTCGGCGGCGGCCGCCATGGACCGGATATGTCCGAGATGCAGCGGGCTCTCGCGGACCATCAGCACCAGCGGCCGGCGCTCCTTCAGCATCACGTCGGCCGCGCGCGTCAGCAGGCTCGAGGTGATGCCCGAGGCGATCTCGGAGAGGGTCCGGATCGAACAGGGTGCGACGATCATGCCGCGGACGCGGAAGGAACCGCTGGCGATGCTGGCGCCGACGTTCCCGATCCGATGCAGATGGTCGCATCTCGCTTTCATGTCGGCGAGGCCGAGGCCGGCCTCGTGACGCAGCGTCAGTTCCCCGGCCCGACTGACGACGAGATGGGTTTCGACGCCGGCCTCGCGCAGCAGGTCGAGACAGCGGAGGCCGTAGACGGCGCCCGACGCCCCGGTGATGCCGACGATGACGCGTTCGCGGGGTTTCTCACTCATGGGCCGGGGCGTCCTTGAGGATCAGTGCCGCCAGTTGCCGCGCCGTGTCGGGCAGCGCCGTCCGCTGGCCGTCCCAGTCGGCGGGCGTGGTGGCGTCGAGGCCCATCTTCGCCGCCATGCCCTGCCGCGACGACGGATCGAGGCGGTTGCACAGGACGTTCGGGACCATGAACATGTCGGTATCGGCCTGGAAACGGGTCGCAAGCGCCCAGAGGACGTCCTGATCGTTGGTGGCGTCGATTTCGGGATCGATGGCGATCGCCAGCTTGACGTAAGGGTCGAGCCCGAACAGCGCCATCAGCGCCTGCCTCGCCTGCCCTTCCGCCGTCTTGGCGATGGTGACGTAGGCGTGGAAATGCGTCCCCGACTTGGGATAGGTCAGCGCCGTCACCTGCGGCACGGCCTCGCGAAGCCGCGCAAAATGGATGGCCTCGCGCGGCGCCCGCGCCAGCAGCAGGTGTTCCTGCGAGTAGCCGGGGATGATGTCGTGGAACACCGGGGCGCGGCGATGGGTGATCGCCGAAACCCGGAACAGGTTGCGCGTCGATCGATAGGTCGAATAGCCGGTGTATTCGCCGTAGGGGCCTTCGTCGGCCTCCTCGTCGCAGAGGATTTCGCCTTCGATGACGTACTCGGCGTAGGCTGGCACCTCGACGTCGATCGTCAGGCAGCGCGCCAGCGGGATCGGCTGCCCGATGAGACCGCAGGCGATGTCGAGTTCGTCGACCTCCATGGCCACCTTGGCGGAGGCGGCGAGGTTGATCGCCGGGTGGACGCCGATCACCACGGCGACCGGCAGGTTCCTGCCGCGCGCTTTCGAGCGCTGGAGGTGTTCCCAGATGTGGCCGCGCGAATGCAGGCTGGCCCCGAACAGAGCCGGCCCCTTGAGCTGCAGCCGCTGGTAGGAAAGGTTGCGGACGCCGGTGTCCGGATCCTTGCAGATCAGCACGCCAGAGCCGATGTAGCGGCCGGCGTCGTCGCGGAAATGCTGCGAGATCGGCAGCTTGCCGGCGTCGATGGCATCGCCGCGGATGACCACCTCCTGCACCGGCGCGTCGCCGGCGACGACCTCCGGCCGGATGCCGGCGGCGAGCGCGCCCATCCAGCGATCGGAGAAGCTCGGCTGGTCATGGGCGCCAGCGATGGCGCAGATACGCTCGCGGCTGCCGAAGATGTTGGTGACCACCGGGACGTCGCCGCCGGTGAACGCGACCACCTCGTCGCGGCCCTGACGCTCCATTTCGAGAACCAGCGCCGTGGCGACGAAGTCCTCGGCGCCGTCGCGATCGACGGTCAGGGCCTGTCGCTCCGGCAGCGCCGCGAGAAAGGCCCTGAGGCTGGAGGGATGGTGCGGCCCGTCCCCGATGAAGGCGTCGAGCTTCTTCACGGGGCGAACTCCTTGCCGGCGCCGGTGCTGGTGTCGATCCAGACGGCCTTGGGCTGGGTATATTCGTCGATGGCGTGCGCGCCGATACCCGTGCCGTAGCCGCTCTGCTTGACGCCGCCCCACGGCGCCGCGCTGTCGAAGCGGGAGAAGCAGTTGACCCACACCGTACCGGCCCGGATGCGGGCGGCGATCTCGTGCGCCCGCGACAGATCCTGCGTCCAGACCGAAGCCGACAGACCGTAGGGCGAGCGGTTGGCGCGGGCTATGGCCTCGACGGACGACTTGAAGCGGTAGACCGCCAACACCGGCCCGAACACCTCGTCCGACGTCAGCCGCGCCTCGTCGGCGACCCGGTCGAAGATCGCCGGACGCAGGAAATTGCCGGGACCGTCGAGGCGGTCGCCGCCGGAGAGAAGGCGGGCGTCGTCGGCCTTGGCGTTGTCGATGTGGCCGCAGACGCGCTGGAGATGAGCCCTGGAGATCAGCGGGCCGAGATTGCTTCGGGGATCGGTTCCCGGACCGACGCGCAGCGCCTCGGTGCGGGCGACCAGCGCCTCGATGAAGCCGTCGGCGATGTCGCCGTGGACGTAGAGCCGCGACAGGGCACAGCAGTTCTGACCCTGGTTGATGAAGGCGCCGTTCACCGCAGCGGCGAGAGCGGCGTCGATATCGGCGTCCGGGAAGACAATGAAGGGTGTCTTGCCGCCGAGTTCGAGCGTCAGGCGCTTGAAGTTGCCGGCCGAGGCTTCGACGATCTTGCGCGCCGTCACGTGCCCGCCGGTGAAGAACAGCCGGTCGACATCGCCGTGGGCGGCGAGCGCCGCGCCGGCTTCGCCGCCAAATCCGGGCAGCACGCTGAGCGTGCCCTCGGGCAGGCCGGCTTCGGCGAGAAGACGGGCGAGGTAGAGCGCCGTCAGAGGCGTTTCCTCCGAAGGCTTCAGGATCACCGAATTGCCGCAGGCGAGCGCCGGCGCCAGATTGCGGGCGGCCATGATGATCGGATAGTTCCACGGCGTGATGTTGGCGGTGACGCCGACCGGTTCGCGGGTGGTGTAGGCGAGATGGCGCGGCCAGCTCACCGGCATGGTCTCGCCCTCAATCTTGGTGCACCAGCCGGCGTGGTACTTGAAATGTTGCGCCGCCTGACGCAGGTCGATGTTGCGGGCGGCGGCGACCGGCTTGCCGTTGTCGAGACTCTCGAGCAGCGCCAGCTCGTCGGCGTTGGCTTCGATGAGTTCGCCGACCTTCCAGAGGATTTCGGCGCGCCGCGATCCCGGCATCAGACGCCAGCGGCCATCCTCGAACGCCGCCTTGGCAGCGGCGACGGCGACGTCGACGTCACGGGCGTCGGCGCGGGCGACCTCGGCGAGCGCGTCGCCGGTCGCCGGATCGAGGGTCGTGAAGCGTTGGCCGGAGGAAGCCGGAACGAATTTGCCGGCGAGGAAGAGATCCTTCGGAATGGAAGCGAGCAGGGCATCGGTCATCGATCATCGTCCAAGTGCGTAATGGCGGGCGGTTCCGGCGGCGCCGGCGGCGGCGAGTTCCCGGTCGCCCCGGGGGATGACGTCGCAGGCGAGGTTCGTTCTGAGCAGGTCGACCACCCTCGCCGACCTGGCGCAGCCACCGGTGAGGTAGATCCGGGGCGGCATCCCGGCCACAGCGGCAAGCATGCCGATCGAGGCGAGCGCGTCGCGCCCGATGGCATCGAACAGCGCGGCGGCGATTGCCGGTACGGTGGTATCCGGCAAGATGTTGGCAAGGCGGGCGCCGGGGGCGTCGCCCCAGGCGGAAACGAAGGTCGGTTCGACGACGAGCGGACCGTAATCGACGCCCCGGCTCGCTTCCTCGAGCCGCCCCGGCCCGACGCCGGTCAGCCGCGCCAGCCAGTCGATGGCGACGCCGCCGATGCCCGAGCCGTACTCGGCGAGACGGCCGCCCATGGGATCGAGCTCGACCGTCAGGTCGATGTCCGGCAGACGGTCGCCGGCGATCGGCAAGAGGCAGACGGAGGTCGTGCCGAGACTGACGAGACCGTCGCCTTTCCCGGCCACGGCGGCGCGGGCCGACGGTCCGTCGCCGGCCACCGACACGACCGGGATTCCGAGCGGCAGCAGCGGATGCCGGTTGTCGCCGAGACGTTCACCGATGGGAACGACGGGGGGAAATAGCGTTTCGGCGATGCCCAGTTCGGCGAGGAGTTCGCGGTCGATGTCGCCGATGCGCGGATCGAGACAGCCGAGCCGCAGGGCCGCTCCGGCCGACAGGCGGGCCTTGCCGGTCAAAAGCGAAGCGACGAAGTCCTGCGGCGGCAGCACGCGGGCGGACGGCCCGAGGGTGTCGGGCAGCGCCATCAGTTTCGGCAGGCCCGACAGGGGAAACGCCGGGCAGCCGGTGCGTCCGATCAGATCGCGGCCGTACTTCGTCCGGAGCTCCCGGGCGAGCGGGACGCTTTCCGGGGCGAAGTCCGGGATCGTCGGCATGAGCGGCCCGAGTTCGGCGTCGGCGACGACGAAAGCGCCGCGCACCCCGGTGATGCCGACCGCCTGCACCCTTTGCCGGTCGCTTTCGGGAATGCGCGAAAGCGCTTCGACGAACGCGTCCGTCCACTGTTGCGCTGGCCTGCGGGCGGGCGGCGGCGGCCCGGCGTAGGCGACGTCGACGCTGTGGGATCCGCAGACGCAGCGGACACCATGGCTGCCGACGTCGACGCCGAGGACCAGTGGCTCGTCAGGTCCGGGCAAGGTCGATGCCGTACTTGAACGTTCCGGGTTCGCCCATTTTGCCGAATGCCTCCTGAAGACCATCCAGCCCGATGAGCGGATGGCGGATACGGTCGACGTCGATCGCGCCTTGGCCGAGCAGTTCGATCGTCCGCGTCGCGTCCTCCGGGCGGAAGCCGACGACGCCGATGACCGTCTGGTTGCCATAGTGGACCGCGTTGAGGTCGAGGGGAATGGACGCGTCCTTGGTCCCGGAGGCGAAGATCACCAGCTTGCCGTCCTTGCCGAGCGCTTTCAGCGCCTCGGCGCAGGCCGGTGCGAGAGCGCCGCCGCCGGCCGCCACGTAGGCGACGTCGACGCGCGGCGTTTGGCCGGGCGCGACCGCCATTTTGGCGCCGAATGACAGGGATTCCTCGCGCCTGTCGTCTCTGGGATCGACACCGACGACCTCGGCGCCGAGAAACGCCAGCAGTTCCACGTGCATCAGCCCCATGGGGCCGAGGCCGAAGACGGCGCAACGCTTGCCGCTGACATCGCCCGACTTGGTGATGCCGTGCACGATGTCGGCGAGGGGCTCGATGAGACTGGCGGCTTCGAAGCTGACGTCGTCGGGCAGCGCGATGAGGTTGCCGGCGGGAACCTTGACGAGTTCGGCGAAGCCGCCGCCGATGCCTTCGTCACGCAGCAGGGCGACGTTGTCGGTCGACGAACCGGCGGCCGCGCCGATGCCCTTGAGGTACTCGCGGCCGTCGGGAGCCAGGCTGCGCAGCACCGGATCGATGGCGACGCGGTCGCCGACCGCGAAGGCGCCGCAGCCCAGTCCGATCTCGACGATCTCCCCGGCCATCTCGTGGCCGAGGATCAGCGGCGTATCGGCGAGCAGCCTCGCGAGCGAATCGTCCTTCCACTTCTTGATATCGGTCGGGCAGAGGTTGGCGGCGCGAACCCGCACCAGCGCTTCGCCCGCCCCGACCGTCGGGCGTTCGATCCACCTCGCCTCGATGGTCCGGGGAGCCGACAGGACCATGGCCTTGTACGTCATCGTCATCACCTCAGGCGGCCGGCGCACCGGCGTCCTGCCAATGGCGGGCAACGGCGGTGGGATCGTTGTCGTGGACGGCGGCGGCGAGAGCCTCGACCGCCTTGTCGGGATGCGGGCGGCTCCAGACGTTGCGGCCGATGACGACGCCGGCGACGCCGGTGGTCATCCAGTCCTGCATGTCGCGCGTGAAGCTCTCGGCGTCGCGCGGAGCGCCGCCCAGCACCATGACCGGCACCGGCGAATTTCGGACGATGCGGGCCAGGACGGCGGCGTCGGTCGGCGCGGGAATCTTCAGGATGTCGGCGCCGAGTTCGACCGACATGCGGGCGGCGTGCTCGATCAGCTGATTGTCCTTTTCGTTGGCGCGCGGGCCCCACAGCGCCGGCTCGACCATGAGCGGCAGGCCGACCTGCTCGCATTCCATGACGGCCTCGCGGACCAGCTCGACGCCGCGGCGGAAGATAGCGACGTCGTCGGTACCGACCGGCAGCAGGATCTTGGCGGCGGTGGCACCGAGGCGCATGGCATATTCGGCCGAGGCGTGGCGGGACTGTTCGACCAGCTTGCCGTGCTCACCGCAGACCGAAGAGAACACCGGCCCGTCGATGGACACCACCAGTCGCGGCGCCCCCGGACGGGCGAAGGAAGCGGCGTAGGAGCGGGCGTTGCCGCAGCCGATCAGAACCGCTTCGGCGCGGGAACGGCCGATGGCCGCCAGGATGCCGGCGACGTCGGCGCCGCCCTTCGGAACACCGGTGCCACCGTGATCGAAGGCGATGATGACGGCCTTGCCGGTCGCGGGGTTCAGTAGCTGGCTGGTGCGGATGGCGCGGCCATTCATGAATTGTCTCCTAGCATTTGTATATAGACATCTATGTTCAAATTCGCCGTCATGTCCAGCGTCCGTTGCGCGTCTGCCTCCGGGCCCGCGTCGGAGCCCGGCGGCGAAGTCCGCTTACTTGGACGCGGCGGCGTTGAACTCCGAATGCGTGATCGCCTTCGGATCGAAGTTGACGTCGAGCCCGGCGAACTCGTGCAGCGTCGCCGCGCCGGCTTCGACGGCGGCCGGATCGACGGCGCAGAGACCGTTGGTCTTGGTGAACTCGCTGCGGATGAAGTCCTCCTGCATGGCGAGCTGGCGCGACTGCTGTTCGCTGTCGAGTTCGGCGTTCAGCGCCACCACGGCCTTGACCGTCTCTTCCTTGTTGTCGAGGGCGTACTCCCAGCCCTTGGCCGTGGCCCGCATGAAGGCGGCGACGATCTTCGGGTTCTCGGCCACGTAGCTGTCGCTGGCGACGATGGCTTCCGAATAGGCCTGAACGCCATAGTCGGCGGCGGCCAGTGTCGCCGTCGGGTAGCCGGCGAGCTCGATGGCGATCGGCTCGTTGACGATGAAGGCCGTCTTGGCGTCGACCTGCCCGTTCATCAGGACTTCGTTGCCCATCACGGTGACGGTCTTGACCTTGCTCATGTCAACGCCGGCCTTGGCCAGCATGGCCTGGGTGTAGGTCCACGGCCCGCCCTCGTTGAAGGCCAGTGTCTTGCCCTCGAGATCCTTGGGCGTCTTGATGCCGGTCTTGGCGAGCGAGAGAACGCCGGCCGGCGTCTTCTGGAAGCAGGCGCCGATCACCGACAGCGGCATACCCTGCGACTTGCCGAACAGGACGGAGGAGATGTCGTTGGTTCCGAAGGTGTTCTGACCGGTCGCCACCAGCGTCACCGAGTTGAGGTTGGGGCCGCCGGGCATGATGTCGACGTCCAGCCCTTCATCGGCGTAGAAGCCCTTCTCCTTGGCCATGACGTAGCCGGCGCCCTGGACGTTGAGCAACCAGGACATGCGCAGGCTGACCTTTTCCAGCGCTTGCGCCGAGACAGCAGTGCCCATCACCATGGCCGAAGCCATGGCGGCCTTGATAAATCCGTTCATGTGTTTCGTTCCCTTGTTATTAGGGGCTACTCAGTGGTCCACGCTTGCCCCTGGCCAAAACAGCGCGACCTTCTCGATTGCCAGAACGACGTAGTAGAGCACCAACGTTGCAACCGAAGACAGAAATATCGCCGAAAACAACAGGGTAGCGTCCTGCCGGTAGCCGGCGTTGACGATGATGGTGCCGATGCCGAAGTTGGCGCCGGTGAATTCGGCGACGATGGCGCCGACCATGGCCATGCCGACCGTGATCTTCATCGCCGAGAACAGGTACGGCAGGGCGTTGTAGATGCGGGCATGGGCGAGCAGCTGGCGCGGCGAGGCCCGCAGCACGCGCAGGTAGTCGATGACCCGCTGGTCGACGGCGGCTAGGCCGCGATTCATGTTCACCAGCGTCGGGAACACGCAACCGATGGCCGCCACGGCGATCTTCGGCGCCATGCCGAAGCCGAGCCAGATGGTCAGAAGCGGCGCGATGGCGATGATCGGGATGGTCTTGATGACGACCGCCCAGGGAAAGACGGCCTGTTCGACCGTCTTCGAATAGAGGAAGCTGAAGGCGGCCAGCACCGCGATGACCGTACCGATGACGAAGCCGGCGATGGCCGCTTCGAGGGTGACCCAGACGTTCTGGCTGAGGCTCGCCCAGTCGGTGACGATGCGGGCGAAGACCACCGACGGGGCGGGCAGCAGATAGTTGGGAACCTTCAGGATGCGAACCGCGAGCTCCCATATCACCAGCACGCTGGCGAACAGCGCCGCCGACGGCAGACGTTGCCTGATTGCCCGCGCGAGCTTGCCGTCATGAGATCTGGTCATGGTGCCTGTGTCCGAAAATCAGGGACTCGAGATGCAGAAGGTGATCGGCGAACGCCCTGGACGCCCTGACGTCGGCCCAGCGGGGACGCGGCAGGTCGATCGGCACGATCTCGCGGATACGGCCCGGCTTGTTGTCGAGGACGACGACCCGGTCCGACAGCAGCACAGCTTCGGGAAGCGAATGGGTGACGAACAGCACCGTGCAGGCGGTCTCGCCCCAGATGCGCAGCAGTTCGTCGGAGAGTTCCCGGCGGGTGAAGTCGTCGAGAGCGCCGAACGGCTCGTCCATCAGCAGCAGTTCGGGCCGGTAGACCAGCGACCGAGCGATCGAGGCGCGCTGGCGCATGCCGCCGGACAGGTGGTCGGGAAACAGGTTCTCGAAGCCGGTCAGACGCACGAGATCGATGGCCCTCTGCACCATGGTCCTGCGGATGGCCGGCGTTTCGATGCCGAGGATGTCGAGCGGCAGGCGGACGTTCTCCGCGAGCGTCTTCCAGGGGAGAAGCGCTGCGTCCTGAAAGACGAAGCCGAGCGGCACCTGGGAGGCATAATCCTCGTTGCTCATGCCGCTGATCATCAGCTTGCCGGCAGTCGGCGGCTCGAGGCCGGCGATGATCCTGAGCAGGGTCGATTTGCCGCAGCCGCTGTGGCCGACGAAGCTGACGAAATCGCGCTTGCCGACCGAAAGATCGATTTGATCGAGAACCGTGAGCCCGGTCTCGACGCCGGGAAACGTCTTGGAAATCGCTTCGAGATGGATGAACTGATGCTCTTCAGACATCTTCATTGTCCCTGCCCGGTGCCGTCCACCGTCATGCGCAAACTGTGGCGATCGCTGCGGATCAGCGCGGTCGCGTATTCGAAGGCCCGCCCGTCCGACAGATAACCGACCTGTTCGATGCGCAGCACCGGCGCGCCGACGGCGACTTCGAGCAGCGGCGCCGCGTCCTTGGGGGCGGCGATCGCCATGATCGAGCGGCGGAAATGGCTGACGGAGACGCTGAGGTCGCGTGTCAGCACCTGATAGAACCCGTCATCGAGGCGGACCTCCTCGGGAATGTCGCCGCAGACGGGCACCGACAGCACGTTTTCCATCAGCGTGAACGGCCCCTCGACGAGGCAGCGCAGACGGACGTAGCGCAGATACGGGCCCGAGCCGATCATGCGGGCATAGAAGTCCGAACTCTCTATCGACTGACGGCTGATCGGCCGCGTCTCGAACGGAATGCCGGCCGTCCTGAGGAGACCGGCGAGCGAGGCGTTGTTGTCCGGGCGGTCGGCGGGGGCCGGCAGCACGAACGTGCCGCGCCCCTGCACCTGCGACAGCAGACCTTCGCGCATCAGGAGCCGGATGGCGTTGCGTAGCGTGCCGCGGGAGACGCCGAAGTGCTGCGCCAGATCCGGCTCGGCTGCCAGCTTGTGATGGGCCGGCCAGAACCCGGACGTGATGCGCGAACGCATGATGTCGGCCAGCTGCGTGTAGAGCGGCTGAGGGAGGCTGGCATCCGGCTGTATATGGACATTGATGGACATATATATACACCATAATACAAATGAGGGGTTTGCAAGCCCGTTTTTTATGCTTTTCCGCCCGTTCCGCGCTACGGAAAAGGTACGGATTCCCTACGCGGACCAGTTGGTTGACGGGAGGGGGCGTCGGGGCTGGCGGCGACGTGCACAGAACATGCCCTTGCCATAGGCTGACGGGCCTAATTCCGCGGCAGCGGCCGGACGTCGCAAGCTCGGATATGGGGCGCGTCGCGGCGGCGCGATGGCCGGATCACCTCGACCAGACCTCCTTGTGGCCGAACCCCCTGGCGTTGTCGGTCAGTTTGATCGTGTCCGGCCGCAACGCCCAGATCGGCGCGTCGAGCCCGGCGATCTCGGGGAACTTCGCGAGAAACACGGCGTGCGCCGCCTCGGCCTCGGCGCCGCCGAGCACGGAAGCGCGGCCCTCGAGCTGCAGGCCGGAAAGACGGGCGATGGCGCGCGTCTCGCCGGCGATGGTGGCGGCCGCCCGGCCGTCGCTCTCGAGCAGCGCCCCGTGGCGCGTCGTCGTTGCGGTGAAGAACAGCAGCCGCGGCTCCGGGGCGTCGAACACGTAGAACACGTTCGCGGCCCAGGGCGCGCCGCCGTCGGTCACGGCCAGCGACATCAGGTGATGATCGAGAAGAAAGGCGTCGATCGTCGGCGTGAAGGTTTCGGCCAATTCGCAAGATCTCCCGTCGGTTCGGCATCGACGCCATTGGTAGCATCGGAACCGACGGGCCGCATCCCAATGCCGGCGCGCCGGCCGCGAGAAATCGGCTGTCCCGGTGGCCCGCCTCGCCGCTGTGCCGGATCTTCAGCTTCGAGACGCTGCGCAGTCGGACCGCGTCGACTTCTGCAACGAGGTCCTCACCGGCAACAGCCTCTGCTCCGCGCTCCAGACGGCGCGCTGGTATTCGAGTTCCGCCCGCTTGTAGGCTTCCGCCTCGTCCATGGTCTTGAGGCCGATGCGGCGCTGTCCCTGCCCCGGCACGGAGAACCGCACACAGAAGTACGAGCTGTCGCCACGGGCGATCACCACGTGAGGCGCGGCTTGGCAAGCATGAAGGACGCATCGTTCATCGGCAGTCACCGGCAGCAAAGGGACAAGAGCGGGGCAAGCCCCATGACCTAAGCCCCGGAATCTCCTCCAGGATCTGGTAGAGTCCATCACGTCGAGGAGACAGGCGGAATGAAGCGTTCACGGTTCCCCGGTCGACGCTGTCGATCCTGAAGAAGGTATCGATGGAGACCTCGAAGCGCTCGACGATGATGAAGATCACGCCGGCGAGGCGGACGAAGAGCTCGATGACGGGGAAGCCGCCGAACTGACCGGCGAGTTGGCTGACGAGCCTTGGCCGGTCGCCGCGGAATAGTCCTTCCGCTCCGACCCACCCCCCCTTTTTCCCGAATGAACACGCGCCACCGGAACCCCTCCGGCGGCGTGGCTGTTTCACGCCCCCATGACGGAGAACACTCATGTCCGCAAAAGCGATATTTTCCGACGCGCCGATCGGCGCAACCATTACCTGGTCCGACGGCACGCCGAGGCCACCGGAGCGACACCGCAACAAACTGAGCGCCTGGATGGGCAACAACTCGAAGGGTCGACTGATCGCCCGTCAGGCTGAACGGGTGGTCGGGTCATTGCGCCAACCGCATCGGTGAAGCCTATTTCCGCACGCCTCGCAACACCGTCAAGGCGTTCGTCGACCTGCTCGCCATCATCGAACAGAACCCCGGCACCGGCTGGCGCGAGTTTCTCGGCGACGTCGCCATCGCCGAGGATCGCGGCGACCTCGACGATCACCAACTGATCGAGGGTGGAGACGACCCGGATGGCGAGCTTGCTACCTTCCGGCTTTGACCGGCTGTCGCGCCCCGTCCGGGAGTGAATCTGGAAGCAGACGTGGCAGGCGTTGCGCGACGTCCAGGAGAAGGCCATTCCTGTCGTCCTCGCCGGTGGTGACATCGTCATTTCCGCGCGAACCGCCGCCGGCAAGACGGAAGCGGCCTTCCTGCCGCTCCTCAGCCGGATCGCGGCAAGCAATGCCCCCCGCCGACGGCTTCGCCGTTCTCTACGTCAGTCCGCTCAAGGCGCTGATCAACGACCAGTTTCGTCGTCTCGAAAGCCTCTGCGAGACTTGCGACGTCATCGTCACCAAGCGGCACGGCGACGTCGCGGCCAACGTCAAGGCGCGAGCGCGTCAGCGGCTGAGCGGTATCGTCCTGATCACGCCGGAGTCTCTGGAGGCGCTGCTGGTCCGGCGCGGTGGCGAGGTTGGGCGACTGTTCTCGCGCTTCGAGGCCGTGGTCATCGACGAACTGCACGCCTTCATCGGCACGGAACTTCTGCGTTCGATCGGTCCAAATGACGGCAAGCTGATCGAACAGGCCGCCAACGGACTGCTGATGGTTGGCGCCGTCGGGGAGGAGATCACCGAGAGCCACGACTTCTACCCGGTGTTCGCCACCGACGTCGAATACCGCATCATCCACGAAGCACGAACGGCTCGGCACCTATCCGCTCAACTCGCCGCTGGCAGCGGGCGAGACCATCATTTTCTCCGGGCGGCGCTGGCTGATCGCCGACATCGACGACCGGGCTCGTGTCATCCTGGTCAGGCCGACGCGGGCCGGCAAGCCGCCGTATTTCTCAGGCCGAGGCGGGAACGTGCATGACCACATCGTTGCCACCATGCGGCGCGTCCTTTCCTCTACCGACAATTATACCTACCTCGACAAAGAAGCCGCCAGGCAACTCGGCGAGGCGCGCGAAACTTTCAACGAACTCAACCATCGCCAGGTGATCGCCTTCGGTCGCGGGGTTCTGCTGTTCCCGTGGGTCGGCACGTGCAAGCTCGAGACGCTGGTGGTGGCACTCCTCATGAAAGAGTTCAAAGCCTCAAGTTTCCACCACGTGATCACGGTCGACGACTGCGCCGTCGAAGGCATTGAGGAAACGCTCCGGGAAATAGCCGACGCTCCGGCTCCCAACGGAATAGATCTCGCTCGGCATGTCGCCAAGCCGGCTGTCGCCAAGTTCGACGGCTTTCTTACCCTGGAACTGATGGGCCAAGTCACCGCGGCGGAACGCCTAGTGTCCCGTCCCGCAAATAACTTTACATAACCGCTCGACCTTTTCGAGGATGGCCTCGCTGGTCGCGGTCCAGACGAACGGGTGGGCCTTGGTGTTGTAGGCGGTGATGAACGCTTCGATCTTGGCGACCAGATCCTTGGCACTGATGCTCGATGATCGGCGGATCTGGCGCTCGGTCAAGATGGCGAACCAGCGTTCGACTTGATTGAGCCACGACGCGTAGGTCGGCGTGTAGTGGACATGGAAGCGCGGCCGCGCCGCCAACCATGCCCGGACTTTCGGATGCTTGTGCGTCGCGTAGTTGTCGACGACGAGGTGAGCGTCGAGGCCGACCGGAACCGCAGCATCGACCTGCTTCAGGAAGCTCAGGAACTCCTGGTGGCGATGCCGCTGCCGGCACTGTGCGATCACCTGTCCATTGGCGATGTCGAGGGCGGCGAACAGCGTCGTCGTGCCGTGCCGGATGTAGTCGTGGGTGACGCCTTCAGCATATCCCAGCCCCAACGGCAGGATCGGCTGGGTCCGTTCGAGAGCCTGGATCTGGGTCTTCTCGTCGACACACAGCACCACGGCGTTGTCGGGAGGGTTCAGATAGAGGCCGACGATGTCGCGTACCTTCTCGACGAAGGCCGGATCGGTGGAGAGTTTGAAGTTCTTCGAGCGATGTGGTTGCACGCCGAAGAGGGCGAGCATGCGGGCGACCGTGGTCTTGGAGAGGCCGGTCTCGGCCGCCGCGGAGCGAACCGTCCAGTGTGTCCTCTCGGAAGGCTTCTTCTCCAGCACGGTGCGCAACAGGCTGGCCACCCGTTCTTCATCGTAGGTTCTGGGTCGGCCGGAGCGAGCCTCACCGTAGAGGCCGACGAGGCCCTGCTCGAACCACTTCTTCCGCCAATGGCAGACGGTCGGATTGCTGACGCCGAAGCGATGGGCGATCGAGGTGTTGGCCTCTCCGTCGGCGGAAGCGAGGATGATCTGGGCCCGACGAACGAGAGAGTGGGGTGCCGACTGCGATCTACCGAGTCGAACCAGTTCGTCCCGTTCCGTCTCACTGAGGGTCAGCGCTCGTTCTTGAGGACGTCCGATGTGAGCCATGATCGCGCTCCGCTTCAGTTCGCGAATCATCCTCCTTCAATGATTCTATGTAAAGTCATTTGCGGGACGGGACACTAGCAGGCTGTTGAAAAACTGTTTTGTTCACGAGACGTACAGGAATCGGATAGAGCCCAAACCGGAGCCTTAACAGGAACGACGAGGACTTTTCCAACAGCCTGCTAGATCAAAAAGCGGTGCCACTCTTCGCTACTGAAAACGTAGGCGGGGACGACCGGGGGAATAGATCCCATTCCTAGCTCAGCGGCTTTGGCCTGAAGCAGCGCCATGGCCACGTAAGCGTGATTCCCATCTACAATTTCAGCACGACCATCCTCGAAATCGTCACAAATGAGGACTGGCTTTGGCCCAGCAGGCATCGTGTGATTCACAAGGTAGTCACGGTCGATACGGTCATTTTTAAGCATATCTTCAATTTTGTTAATATCTATGTTGACACCAACTAATCGCATGTTCGCTTCAGCCCAACTACGCATTGATTCTACGTCGAGCCGACGTTCTACCCCATCAGCATCTTTGTATGCAAAAACCTGAACCTTCCGATGAATCATCGTTGCTTCGGCATTTCGATTCACAGGTGGCTGCTCTTTTAGGGTCATCCGCAAATTCCATCAAAGCGAGTTTACACCTAAAATGCTGCGTTTCAATTCATAGCACAATAAAGGTTGAATAGCCCAATCCATGCATCACCTCGCGAGCCACGGACTCAAGTAAAACAGCAAATCGTAACTTGCATCGCTATCCGACAGTCACGCTCCATGTCGGCAAGGGTGGTCAGCTGCTCGGCGACATTGCCTCCGCTATCTCCCACCAATCCAGAGCGGCCGTCGACGTGCCACCCGAGCGGCCTGCCGGTCGACTTCCCGGGGCGTCGGGATCTTCTGTGACAGGTATTTGAGCGCCTGCGAGATGCTGTCGACCTGATCGTCGGGTGCTCCATTGGGGAACTCGACGAGCTCGCGGACAAGCCCGGTCATTGCAGCAAATCCGGCTCCTTGATCAAGCGATTGGCTGGACGTGATATTCCGTTCAGCTACCGTGCCGGCTCGTTGCTGCTAACGCGCTGTTTGGCGCGGCAAAGGGGACTGCGCAACCTGAGTCGGTCCCCAAACCCCTGACAGTTAAATATGCTTGACCCGTTGGCAGACAGGGACCAGTTCGATGACTGTAAAAAGAAAACGGGTTTTGGCGGACTTCAAGGCGAAGGTACCGCCAAGCCTTCGAGACCGGCTCCGAGGCGCGGACCGGGTTCAGCAACTGGATCGATCACGACTGTATTCGGCGCCCAAACTCATCGTTGGGCGGACGAACGCCGGTGGAGGTCCATGAAGGCCTCCGAAGGTTTCAATTGGCGGCGTGACCATCATCAGGGTCAAGCTCTGAAGTCGCCGCCAACCTGTCCAGATAACGGGGATCGGCTCAGTCATCATGGCCAGAATGCCCCGACAAAGGAAGGGCAATGGCGCCGCCAGCAGTCAAGAAACGACAGCAGTCGAGCCCCGGTGGCTGCGCTCAGGCGGCGGTCAGAGACGAGATGAAGTGCGACACTTCGACTTCAAGGGTCCGCGACTGTTCGAGTTGCTCGGCCGACGACAGCTTGACCTGTCCGGCCACCTGGCTCGACCGTTCCGCCACCGAAGACACACAGGCGATGTTGGTAGCCACCGCGATGGTGCCGCGCGACGCGTTCTGGATCGACGAGGAGATTTCCTGGGTGGCGGCCGACTGTTCCTCGACGCTAGCGGCGATCGCGCCGATGATGGTGTCGAGCTCGCTGATCTGCCGCAGGATCTCGTCAATGGCGGCGACGCTGTCGGTCGTCGCCTTCTGGATGCCGCCGATCTGCTGGCCGATCTCGGTCGTCGCCTTGGCCGTCTGCGCCGCCAGCCCCTTCACCTCGGCGGCAACGACGGCGAAGCCGCGTCCCGCTTCACCGGCCCGCGCCGCTTCGATGGTGGCGTTGAGGGCGAGGAGGTTGGTCTGTTCGGCAATCTCCTGGATCAGACCGACGATGGCCCCGACCTTCTTGGATGCTTCCAACAACGAGTTGACCTTGGATACGGTGTCGCCGGACATCTTGACAGCGGCGCGAGCCCGTTCGGACGAGCGGCTGATCTGCTCGGAAATCTCGCGAACCGAACAGCTGAGTTCCTCGGTCGCCCCCGCCACCGCCTCGACCGACGTCGAGGCTTCTTCGGACGCCGACGACGCGGCGATCGCCTGGGTGGTCGTCTCCTCGGCCGCTCCCTGCATGGCGCCGGCAAAATTCTCAAGGTCCTGCGCGTTCCGAGCCAGATTGGCGATGACGCCGCCGACCGCCGACTGGAAGCTGTTGGCCACCACGGCCCGGGCTCGCTTGGCCGTCTCTGCGTGTTCGCGTTCGACCGCCTTGCGCTCAGCTTCGAGTTCGCGCTCGTGCAGGATGTTGCCGCGGAACACCTTGAGAGCGCCGGCAATGGCGCCGATCTCGTCACGGCGGCCGAGGCCGGAGATGTCGAGGCCGACGTCGCCATTGGCAAGCCTCAGCATTTCATCAACCGACCGGTGGATGAGGCGGCTGATGCCGAGGGCGGCGAACACGGCGATGACCAGCGCCAGACCGGCGATGCCGCCGGAAATCCCCATCAACTTCCAGAACGTCGCCGACAGATTGTCGATGCGCCGGTCGAGAATGACGTCAAGCCGGCTATCGGCTTTCGACCAGAGCCCGCTTGTCGCCTTGGCAAGGTCGGCGCGCGCCGCTTCGAGCTTGGGCAGTAGGCTGCCGCTGGATGCCGGATCGACGACGAGCGCGCTCGCCGTCGCGTCGGCAGCGGCCAGATAGCTGTCCGCCGCTGTCCGGAATGTCTGCGCCTCCGCGCTCAGTTCGGCCTGTTGGTTGTTGCCGCTGTCATACTGGTAGATGCTGTCAAGCGACGTGAAGGTGCCGTCCACCACGCCGGCCAGCAGCCCCTTGTGGACGATGATGTCGTCCCGAGCCTTGTCGGACGCCATCTTCGCCTGCGACAAAAGCGCCTGATGAACCAGCGTGGTCTGGCGCGCGACTTCCGGCAGCTTCACCACCACGACGTCCATGGCGTAATAGCTGTCGAGGTCCGGATCGAGGATGAGGTTCGATTCATTGCCGGCCAGCGTCACGAGATCGATCGAGGCGTCGATGGCCGTGGCGTCGAGCGGTCCGGCGCCGACCTTGGCGATCAGCGCGCCGGCGGCGGTGACGGCGTTGAGATCGGCCCCCATGAGGTTGGTGGCGGCGTTGAGATCGGCGACCGGCAGAGGCTTTTGTGCACCGACGACGTCGTCGCTGACCGCGGCCAACACCGGCCATAGAGACCGCAGATAGGAACTGCCCAGGAGCTCTTTACGAGCAAAATCGATATCTTTGTCGCTTTGCTTCACGAATACATACGTCAGGATGACGATAGGCACGAAAAGCAATGCAACAATGGCGAATATTTTCTTGGAGATACTCATGCGTGCAATCTCCGGCATCACATCAATGGCGTGAGTAATGAGTAAGAATATACGCGTTCCGGATAAAATAGTCGGCAGCTCGTGCTGCTGGGCTAGGACTGAATTATTCGAAACTTTGTTGTTATTTCACTTGTATTCTTTAAAATTAGTTAATCAAAAACTTGACTTCAATGTCGAAGTATTTCTTCGATTGAAATCCCGACAACCTCTCTGATTGGGGCGTCTGGTAATCTTGGTGGTTGGAGTGATACCCGTTCCGCCAACTCGCCACTCTCGACCTATGCAGATCAGCTCGGTTCTGATTGCCTCCCTGTTGGGGAGGGTCGGCAATGTCGAGCAAGCTCACCATCCGGACGGACATCGATGTGGAGGCACGGCTGGTGCGGCGCGGCGGCGAGGGGCGCCTTTCGCAGGCTGAGGCGTCCCGCTCGCGGTAGAAATCGCCGAATACCTTGTCGAAGGTATCCGCGCTATCGGCCGCGTGAAAGAATGCGTCGTCTTCGATAGCACGAATTGCGTCAGCTGGCGTCGCGGCACCAATTGGAGTTGGGCTTTGTGAGCGCAACGTCGGCACGTGCAATGTCAGAAACAAATGGGGCGTGGCGAATTCGCGCCACGCCCGCACTGCATCGTGATCAGCTGATCAGGCTGTTGAGGATCAGGACACCAGCGAGGCCGACCACCGACACAATGGCACAAAGCAGCGACCAGGTTCCGAACGTTTCCTTCATGGAAAGGCCGAAGGATTCCTTGACCATCCAGAAGCCAGCGTCGTTGACGTGGCTGAAGGTGGCGCTACCGGCGCCGGTGGCCAGCGTGATCAGCGCCAGATTGACGCCCGGATGCGAAGCCAGCATCGGGCTGACAAGGCCGACCGTCGAAATGGCGGCTACCGTGGCCGAACCGAGGGCGACGCGCAGGATGGCCGCGACTACCCAGGCGAACACCAGCGGCGAGATGGCGCTGCCCTCAAAGAGATGCGCCACATAAGTGCCGACGCCACCGTCGATCAGCACCTGCTTCAGAGCGCCGCCGCCGCCGATGATCAGCAGCATCATGCCGATGTCCTTGGCCGCTTCGGCGCAATGATTGGTGATGATCTCGATCGGCATCTTGCGCCGGAGACCCATGGTGTAGGTGGCGAAGAACAGCGAGATCAGCATGGCCACCGAAGCGTCGCCGACGAAGCGGATGACGGCGAAGGCGGTGTTGTCGGCAAGGCCCATCGACGACTTGACGATGGAGATGATGGCCGCCGCCGACATCAGGATGACCGGCAGCATGGCTGTCAGCACCGAAATGCCGAAGGCTGGCGCCTTGCTGATGTCGGGCAGCGCCTTGTCGCTGTCGATAGCGCCGTGCGAGATCTTCTCGTAGGCCGAGGGGACGATCTTGCGCGACAGCAGGGTGAAGACCGGTCCGGCCAGCAGCACCGAGGGAATGGCGATCAGCACACCGTAGAGCAGCACCGTGCCGATGTCGGCATGGAACTCGCCGGCAACGACGGTCGGGCCGGGGTGCGGCGGCAGGAAGGCATGGGCGGTGATCAGGGCGGCCACCATGGGCGTGCCGAGATACATCACCGGCACCTTGAGCTGGCGCGCCATGGTGAGCACGATCGGGATCAGCAGGACGACGCCAACCTCGAAGAACAAGGCGATGCCGATGATGAAGGCGGAAACGACGACCGCCCACTGAACGTTCTTCGGCCCGAACTTGTCGATCAGCGTCACGGCGATGCGCTGGGCGCCACCGGATTCGGCGATCAGCCGACCGAGCATGACGCCGAGACCGAAGATCAGCGCGATATGTCCGAGCGTGCCGCCGATGCCGCCTTCGATGGACTTCACCACCTTGTCGAGCGGCAGACCGAGGACCAGGGCCACGGCGAACGATACGAGAATGAGAGCGGCGAAGGCATTGACCCTCAGACGCATGATCAGGATCAGCAGCGCTGCTATACCTATGGCGACAATGACGATTGGCATGTTCTCTCCCCCACGGCCGGTTTCGTACGGCCATGCCGGCGCTGGATGCCGGGCCGGAATCCGGCATGCAAAGGCCCCACGACCGCCATTTGCGATGGCGGACCCAAGAAGCCAGGTTGTTGCGACAAGGACCGGTTCCTCTTCCGGTCCGCCCATCGGATCACCGCGCCGGTCCCGGGCGGTGCCGAATTCCTGCGAGCCAGCGGAACGTCCAAGGCGTCCCGCCGGTCGGCTGCGTTCAGACGGCCGGACCCGTGCAGTCCAGACGACGGCTCAGCGGATCACGCCCAGCGCATCGGCGAAGAAAGTCACCCCGCCGAAGTTGCCCGACTTCAGGGCCAGCCCCATGCGTGCCGCACCACCGACCGTGAACAGCGCCGGCACACCGGGCGCGATCTCCGGTCCGATCAGGAAAGCCTTGAGGCCAAGGCGATCGACGACTGCGCCCGACGTTTCGCCGCCGGCGATGACCAGACGCCGCACGCCGCGTCCGACCATGGCTTCGGCCAGAGCTGCCATGGCCGCCTCAATGGCATGACCGGAGTGTTCGCGGCCGTGCCGCGACTGAATCCGGCCGACGGTGTCGGCGTCGGCGCTCGAGGCAATCAGGACCGGGGTGTCGGCGACCCGTTCGCCAGCCCAGGCGATCGCCGCCTCGACGGCGCTGCCGAGCGACAACACGTCTTCAACATCGAGGTTGAGCACCGGCATCACCGTCTTGGCCTGCTCGATCTGGGCCAGCGTCGCGCGCGAGCACGAACCGGCGAGGCAAACGGCGGGACCGCCGATGGCGGCGGCGGCGGTGTCGTCGCGCCGTGCCTTGGCGCGCCCCGCCGCCACGTAGGCACGGGCAAGACCGATGCCGATTCCGGATGCTCCGACCGACAGCTTGGTGCCGGCGACAACCTCGCCGATCACCTCGAGCTCAGCCTCGGTGATGGCATCGACGATGGCCGCGCCGACGCCCTGCGATGCCAGTACGGCCCGCCGCCGCTCGATGGCCGCCTTGCCGGCCGCCACCGTCTGCAGGTCGATCAGCCCGACCTGGCGCTTGCTCTGGCGACCGAGAACGCGGACGAGGTCGGCGTCGTGCATCGGGTTGAGCGGGTGATCCTTGAGCGGGCTTTCGTTGAGCGGACGATCGCCGACGAAGAGATGTCCCTGATAGACCGTCCGCCGGTTTTCCGGGAACGACGGATTGATGAGCGCCACGCTTTCGCCGGTGAGCGCGGCGAGCGCGTCGGTGACCGGCCCGATGTTGCCCTGATCGGTGGAATCGAAGGTCGAGCAGATCTTGAACAGGATGTGTTCGGCCCCACGGCCGCGCATCCAGCTGGCGGCATCGACGGATTTCTCCACGGCCAGCGCCGGATCGATCGAACGGCTCTTCAGGGCGACGACAATGGCGTCGACGTCGGGAAGGTCGAGTTCGGCTGGCACGCCGATGGTCTGGATGGTTGCAAGACCGTTGCGGGTCAGAGCGTTGGCGAGGTCGGATGCGCCCGTGTAGTCATCGGCGACAACGCCGAGAAGAAGCGACATGATGGATCCTTTCAGCGCTGTCCAGCGTAGGGGGCGAACCAGCCGAGGCCGGCTTCCGTGACGCCGGCCGGGCGGTATTCGCAGCCGACGAAACCGGTGTAGTCGAGGCGATCGAGTTCGGCGAACAGGAAGCTGTAGTCGAGTTCCCCGTCCGAGGGTTCGTTGCGCGCCGGCACCGAGGCGATCTGGATATGGCCGATGAGCGGCATCAACGCCCGCAGTGCCATGGTCACATCGCCATGCATGATCTGCCGGTGGTAAATGTCGAACTGCAGCTTGAGGTTGGGCAGGGCGAGGTCGTTGATGAGATCGACGGTCCAGCCAAAGTCATTGAGAAAATACCCCGGCATGTCGCGGCCGTTGATCGGTTCGAGAACCAGATCGAGCCCGACCTCGCCAACCCGGTGGGCGACGGCCTTGACCGCGTCGCGGTAGGCGCGCGCAGCCGTCGGATCGTGGCGATCACCCTTGCCCGACATCAGATGGACGCGCTTGACGCCGGTGGCGAGAGCATAGGAGAGAGCCGTTTCGACGCCGGCCCGGAGCTCGGCAAAACGTTCCGGCAGACAGGCGACGCCCCGCTCGCCGGCCGTCCAATCGCCGGGGGGCAAGTTGAACAGCGCCTGCGTCAGCTTGTTGCGGGTGAGGCGCTCAGCGACGGCGTCGACCGGGAAGTCGTACGGGAAGAGATACTCGACAGCCGTGAAGCCGGCGGCGGCCGCCCGGTCGAAGCGATCGAGGAACGGCACCTCGTTGAACACCATGGTGAGGTTGGCAGCAAAATGCGGCATGATCGTCGTATCCTCAATCCTTGGTGGCGGCGGGAAGCGCGACGCCGGCGAGCCGGGCATAGATCTTGGCGACGGCGCTATCGTCCTCGCGGCCGAGCCCGGAACCGGAGGCGGCAAGGAACATCTGCAAGGCCGAAGCGGCCACCGGCACCGGATACTTGGCGCCGCGTGCCATGTCCTGAATGATGCCGAGATCCTTGACGAAGATGTCGACGGCACTCCGCGGGCTGTAGTCGCCGTCGAGGACATGCGGCACCCGGTTCTCGAACATCCAGGAATTGCCGGCCGAGGCGGTGATCACTTCGTAGACCTTCCTGAGGTCGAGGCCCTGGCGGGCGGCGAGCGTGATCGCCTCACAGGCGGCGGCGATATGGACGCCAGCCAGGAGCTGGTTGATCATCTTGAAGGCGGCGCCGGTGCCGGCACTGTCGCCAAGTTCGTAGAGCTTACCGGCCATGGCGTCGAGCGCCGGACGGGCCTTGGCGAAGGCGGCGGCCGAACCGGAAGCAAGAATGGTGAGCTGGCCGGCGGCGGCCTTGACGGCACCACCGGAGATCGGCGCATCGAGATAGAGGCGGCGGGTCGCTTCCAGGCGGGTGGCGAGCCTGCGGGCGATCTCCGGGTCCATGGTGGCGGCGGAGACGAAGACGGCGCCGGGCGCCATGGTCTCGGCGGCGCCGTTCGGCCCGAACAGCACGCCCTCGGTCTGGGCGGCGTTGACGACGACGGAGATGACGACATCGGCGCCGCGAGCGGCCTCGGCCGGCGTGGTCGCCGCCTTGCCGCCAGCGGCGACGAGTTTCTCCACCGAGGCCGCGACGACGTCGCAGCCGACGACGGCGATGCCCTCCCTCAGGAGCGACAGGGCCATGCCGAGGCCCATGGAGCCGAGGCCGATGACTGCGGCGGTGGCCTTGGGGGACGTATTGGTCATCTTGAGATACCTTTAGAGGTTAAGTCCGTGCGAACAAACACCATCGACGGCGTTCGGCGGACCGGACACGACTGGAAACGCGCGAGGGGATTTGGGGGGACTGCCTGCGGCGAGAGTGGGCGCAGATAAAACCACGCCTTCCCAGCTCTGCGACACAGAGCCAGATCGACAGGTTGTGCTTGTTGCGCTGGCAGAGCCGAAGCTGGCCGTTATGGCGGATGAGCGGCGAACCGAATTTGCATGAGGGACTCCTCCAAGTCGGGCTACCGACCGATATCGTTCCACCTCTCCTCAGAAGTTCGAAACGAACCGTTGGCAGCGCTGCCAATTCTAATATCACCCAACGGCAGCGCTGCCAAGTAGGTTTTGGCAGCGCTGCCACTTTTTTCTTGCACTTGCTGCGCTGCCAGGATTATGGTCGCGTTCAAGCAGTCAGGGAGGCCTTGTCAGCATGGTAGAGCACGATGGCGCCGCCGGCGGCCCTCAGGATCGCCCTGCCGCGATCACTCTTGCCGATGTGGCCAGGGAGGCAGGCGTCGGCGAGAGCACGGTATCGCGCGTCATCCGCGGCAAAGGTTCGGTTTCTGACGACGCACGTCAGCGCGTGCTCGAAACGGTGCGCCGGCTCGGCTACGTTCCTAACCGCATTGCCGGTACGCTCGCCTCGTCGGGTTCGCGTCTCGTGGCGCTGGTCATCCCCTCGATCACCAACATCGTCTTCGCCGACGTTCTGTCGGGCGCCGCGCCGACGCTGACCGATGCCGGCTATCAGTCCGTCTTCGCTGTGACCGACTACGACCCCAACGCCGAAGAGCGTCTCATCGAATCGATGCTGACCTGGCGTCCCGCCGGTCTCATCGTCGCCGGCCTCGAGCACACGGCGCGCGCTTTCGCCATGATGCGCGGCGCCGGCATCCGCGTCGCCGAAATCCTCGACACCGACGCCGCCGGCATCGACATCGTTGTCGGCTACTCCAACCTCGATGCCGGCCGCGCCAGCGCCCGCTTTCTCGTCTCGCGCGGCAAGAAGCGCATCGGCTACGTCGGCCATGATCTCAAGCGCGACCGGCGCGGCGCCAAGCGGTATCAGGGCTTCTGTCAGGCCTTGGCCGGTCTCGGGCTCGCCGTTGCCGACACCGAGATCGCGCCGGCGCTGTCGTCGATCGAACTGGGGCGCAATGGCCTCGCGGTACTGCTCGACCGGACGCCCGACCTCGACGCCGTTTACTTCGCTAACGACGATTTGGCGCTCGGCGGCCTTTTCCACTGCATGGCCAATGGCATAGCGGTGCCTGACCGGCTGGCGCTCATGGGTTACAACGGGCTCGACGTTGCCCGGCTCGCGCCGCAGCCGCTCGCAACGATCCGCACGCCGCGCCGGCAGATCGGCGAGATGGCAGCGCGGCTGGTTTGCTCCGATGAGCCTTCCGGCATTTACGATGTCGGGTTCGAGCTGATCGAGGGCGCCACCGTCTAGTGGTTCGACTCCGGCATTTGCATCTGCCTGATACCGCCCTCGGAGCAAATGCCGGAGTCATCTGAACCACTAGCAAGTCAATGATTCTAGTGGAACTTTTGAATTTGACATTTGAACAGAAGCTTGATGTCGGGCGGGACTCAAATGTCAAATTCGTTCCACTAGCTCCGTTTTGATGTTCCCCGACCCTCTCTAGAAATGGAAAGCAGTCCAGATGTCTGAAGCTCGCCTGCGTCAGGAGATGTGCAAGCTCGCCAAGTCCCTGTTCGATCGCGGATTGACTCCCGGTTCGTCCGGCAACCTGTCGGTCCGGCTTGATGACGGCGGCTGGCTGGTGACACCGACCAATGCCTCTCTCGGCTTTCTTGACCCCGACCGCCTGTCGCGCCTCGACGCTCAGGGGCGCCATCTCGATGGCGATAAGCCGACGAAGGAAATCCCGTTGCACGCCGCCATTTACGAGAGCACGCCGAAAGCGCGCGCGGTCGTTCATCTCCATTCGACCTATTCGGTCGCTGTCTCGCTCCTGCCCGACCTCGATCCGGTCAATGCTCTGCCGCCGTTGACGCCCTATCAAATCATGCGGTGCGGCGCGATTGCGCTACTGCCCTATCATCGCCCGGGCGATCCTGCCATCGCCGATGCCATTCGGGCGCTCGGCGGCAAGCACAACGCCATCCTTCTCGCCAACCACGGTCCTGTCGTTTCCGCCTCCAGCTTCGAGGCGGCGGTATCCGCCGCTGAGGAACTCGAAGAAAGCGCAAAGCTCTACATCCTGTTGCGTAACGCCAGCCCGCGTCTGCTGACCTCCGCTCAGGTTGAAGACCTGGTGACAACGTTCTCCTTGCCTCCCTTACCGACCGCTCGTTAATCAGGTTTCGACCTGCAGACAAAAGGATAGCTATTTCTCGAACCAGCGAAGGCAAGGCAAAGCAAAGTATACCTCTTCAGGGGCAGTCAAGACTTCATGACGCAGCTTGGCCCGACTCAGTGAGCTGTTGAAGGCGTTGTCGCGGGATGAGCCCGCTCCGCGACAGCGCCTTCCAGATCAATAGCTAGATAGTTTACGGCTAGATGTGAGCTTTCAGGAGGTTGTCCATTCGGAGCGGATCATGGAGACTGGA
>CALMMQ010000089.1 GCA_937868725.1 uncultured Pleomorphomonas sp. | reverse complement strand
GTCAAGGACGTGCTGCTGCTCGACGTGACGCCGCTGTCGCTCGGCATCGAGACGCTGGGCGGCGTGTTCACGCGCCTCATCGACCGCAACACGACGATCCCGACCAAGAAGAGCCAGGTGTTCTCGACCGCCGAGGACAGCCAGAGCGCCGTCACCATCCGCGTCTTCCAGGGTGAGCGCGAGATGGCCGCCGACAACAAGCTGCTCGGCCAGTTCGATCTCGTCGGCCTGCCGCCGGCCCCGCGCGGCGTGCCGCAGATCGAAGTGACCTTCGACATCGACGCCAACGGCATCGTCCAGGTGTCGGCCAAGGACAAGGGTACCGGCAAGGAACAGCAGATCCGCATCCAGGCCTCGGGCGGTCTCAGCGACAGCGACATCGACAAGATGGTCAAGGACGCCGAGGCGCATTCGGCCGAGGACAAGAAGCGGCGCGACGCCGTCGAGGCCAAGAACCACGCCGAGGCGCTCGTCCATTCGACCGAGAAGTCGCTCAAGGACTACGGCGACAAGGTGTCGTCGGCCGACAAGCAGGTCATCGAAACGGCCCTGGCCGACCTCAAGGCGGTGATTGACTCCGACGACGCCGAAGACATCAAGGCCAAAACCAATGCCCTCGCCCAGGCGGCCATGAAGCTTGGCGAGGCCATGTACGCCAGCCAGCAGGCGGCCGGCGGCGCCGAAGCGGCCAAGCCGGGCACCGAGGGTGACGACGTGCTCGACGCCGACTTCGAAGAGGTCAAGGACGACAAGAAGAACGGCTGACTGTTCCCTTGAAGCAACACGGCTCCTCCGGCTCGATCGGGGGAGCCTTTTTATGCTGGCATTTCCCGGCAAATGCGGCTGAGTTCGGTGAACCACCGACCCTTGGAACAAGCTATGGCCAAACGCGATTATTACGAGATCCTGGGCGTTTCCCGCGATGCTGACGAGAAAGCCCTGAAAAGCGCTTTTCGCAAGCTCGCCATGCAGCTGCATCCGGACAAGAACCCGGGCGATCACACCGCCGAGGCCAAGTTCAAGGAAGTCAACGAGGCCTATGAGGCTCTCAAGGATCCGCAGAAGCGGGCGGCCTACGACCGCTTCGGTCACGCCGCCTTCGAGAATGGCGGTGGCGGCTTCGGCGGCGGCGGTGGTTTCGGTGGCGGCTCGATGGCCGACATCTTCGGCGAGTTCATGGGCGGTGGCCGCCGCCAGGGCCGAGCCTCCGGCCGCGAGCGCGGCGCCGATCTGCGCTACAACCTCGACGTCACGCTGGAAGAGGCCTACACCGGCAAGACGGTCGAAATCCGCGTGCCCACCTCGATCACCTGCGTCAAGTGCTCGGGCTCGGGCGCCAAGCCGGGCACCCAGCCGCAGCCCTGCCGCACTTGCGGCGGCACCGGCAAGGTGCGGGCCAGCCAGGGCTTCTTCACCATCGAACGCACCTGCATGGCCTGTCAGGGGCGTGGCGAGATCATCGCCAACCCGTGCGAGGCCTGCTCGGGCACCGGCCGCGTCACGCAGGAGCGGTCGCTGTCGGTCAACATTCCCGCCGGCATCGAGGACGGCACCCGCATCCGCCTCTCCGGCGAAGGCGAGGCCGGCCTGCGTGGCGGCCCGGCCGGCGATCTCTACATCTTCATTTCGCTGAAGCCGCACGCCTTCTTCCAGCGCGACGGCGCCGACCTGCATTGCCGTGTGCCCATTTCCATGACCACGGCGGCCTTGGGCGGCGAGTTCGAGGTGCCGATGATCGATGGCACCAAGACCAAGGTGCGCGTGCCGGACGGCACCCAGACCGGCAAGCAGTTCCGCCTGCGCCAGAAGGGTATGCCCATCCTGCGCAGCCGCGACATCGGCGACATGTACATCAACGTCACCGTCGAGACGCCGCAGAACCTGACGCGGCGCCAGCGCGAGCTGCTCGACGAGTTCGAACGCGAATCGTCGGGCGAGAACAATCCCGACACCACCGGCTTCTTCGCTCGCGTCCGCGACTTCTTCGATAATCTTGGCAGCTGAGCCAACGGCGCGGCGCCGCCGGTTGCCGCCCGCCGAATTGGCGTGCCATCTAGATGCATCCGCCGATCCGGTTGCGACAATCTGAGCGGCAGCGGCTCAAACCTTTGACTCTGGAGCGGTTTCTTATCGACCTGACACTTCCGTCAGGTCGGAAAGCGCTCTGGGGCCATTGCCATAAGTCCGCCATGACGCCATAACACTGCTGTGGTTAATGGTAGGCGTGGTCGTCCGGGCAGGACGTCCGTCGATCCGACCGGCGGACACAGGAGCGCTCATGTTCGTACACCGACTACGCGATGAGGCCATGGCTGAAGCCCAGCGCCTCAAGGGACTGTGCGCCGACGACATCACCTTTCTTCGCACCTGGGCCAGCCGGCCGCTCACCACCGGTGCCGTGTCGCCGTCCGGCCGGGGGCTGGCGCGGGCCATGGCCGCCGGTGTCGATCCGGCCTGGAGCGGCACCATCGTCGAACTCGGACCGGGCACCGGTTCGGTGACGGCGGCCCTGATTGCTCGCGGCGTGCCGGCCGAGCGTCTGGTGGCCATCGAATTCAATCCCGACTTCGCCGTCCACCTGCGCCGGCGCTTTCCCGGCGTCGGCATCATCGAGGGCGATGCCTATACCCTTGGCCAGACGCTGAGCCACCATGGCATCAGCGATGTGGCGGCGGTGGTTTCCAGTCTGCCCTTGTTCACCCGGCCGCCGATGATGCGCCGGCAACTGCTTGAACAGGCGATGGACCACCTGCCGGCCGGTCGGCCGTTCATCCAGTTCTCCTACGCCCTGGTGCCGCCGGTGCGCGAGGATGCCAGGCACTGGTCGCTCGAGGTCGGCGATTGGGTGCTGCTCAATCTGCCGCCGGCCCGCGTCTGGACCTACCGCAAGCTCTGATCGGCGCTCAGCCGGCCGGCGACGCCGGCTGCCGGGCCAGGGCACAATCGCAGTGGCCGGGCCGGCACAGCCGGCACAGCCGTTCCCGCGTCATGCCGCATTCGCAACTGCGCAGCAGGATGCGATCGAGCACCGCCGACATCGCCTGACGATCGTCGCTGGCCAACCCCTCCAGCAGCTGCGCCACGACCCGATCGCGCGCCTCCAGAATGCTGTCGACTTTGCGCCGGCCGCGCGCCGTGATCTCGACCGCCACTTCGCGGCCGACGCGCTTGTGGCGGCGGACGAGGGCGCCGTCCTCAAGGCGATCGATCAACCGCACCGTGGCCGAATGCGTCAGCCCGACGACGCGCGAAATCTCGCCGATGCACATCGCCTGACCGGAGGTCAGCGTCACCAGAGCGGCGGCGGTGGTCAGTGGCAGGTCGCCGGCGGCATTCTGGATGCTTTCGCTCACGGCAATCGCCACGGCGGCGAACTTGTTGGACAGCGACATGGCCTTGAGTCTTCCCGCATCGGAGCCGCGGCTCCGCGCGGAGCCGGGAGATGAGATGGATGTCTGTGGCCGCGACGTCAGGCGGCCTCCACGGTTCAGTCGTTGCCCGACCGGCCGGGCAACGATGGTGGGCAGGGCCAGCGGAGCGGCTCCGTGCGTCGCTTGGTTTTCGAGGGACAACATCCGGCGATACGGCGATCGTGCATCTGACTTTTTCCGGCAGTCCCCCTCGGCGTGATGGGGGTAACATGAGTGAGCGACGACAGTTAACTGCGACTACTAAACCTGTCAATTTGGACGGTTACTGATGATGACTTGAAATAGAAGAAATTTGACGAAAAACATCATGAGTTGCGCATGCCGTCGCGGCTGCAACTCTTGTTGTTGGTCGCTGTGCCGGCCACTGTCCCCGTCGGGCGACGGTTGCTCTGGCGGCGACCATCGGCCAGCGTCGTCCGCGACCTCAAAGCGGCCGGAGAATGCCGCCGGCGTGGCCACAGGCCGCTTGGCGCCCGACGCGCGCGATGGTATTAGCCGACCATGACGACTCAGCCCCTTTCCCATATCCGCAACTTCGCGATCATCGCCCACATCGACCACGGCAAGTCGACGCTGGCCGACCGTCTCATCCAGACGACGGGCGCCGTTGCCGCGCGCGACATGAAGGAGCAGATCCTCGACTCGATGGACATCGAGCGCGAGCGTGGCATCACCATCAAGGCCCAGACCGTGCGCCTGTCCTACAAGGCCGAGGACGGCGAGACCTACACGCTCAACTTGATGGACACGCCCGGCCACGTCGACTTCGCCTACGAGGTCAGCCGGTCGCTCGCCGCCTGCGAGGGCTCGCTCCTGGTGGTCGACGCCAGCCAGGGCGTCGAGGCGCAGACGCTGGCCAATGTCTATCAGGCCATCGACAACAACCACGAGATCGTGCCGATCCTCAACAAGGTCGATCTGCCGGCCGCCGAACCCGAGCGCATCAAGCAGCAGATCGAGGACGTCATCGGCCTCGACGCCTCGGACGCCGTCGAGATCTCGGCCAAGACCGGGCTCAACATCACCGGCGTGCTCGAAGCCATCGTCAAGCGCCTGCCGCCGCCCAAGGGCGACCCGGACGCGCCACTCAAGGCGCTCTTGGTCGATAGCTGGTACGACAGCTATCTCGGCGTCATGGTGCTGGTGCGCATCATCGACGGTACGCTCCGCAAAGGCCAGCGCGTCAAGATGATGCGGACGGGCGCCGTCTACGAAATCGAGCGCGTCGGCTACATGAGCCCCAAGCTCAACCTGACCGACGAACTGGGGACCGGCGAGGTCGGCGTCATCACCGCCTCGATCAAGGAAGTGGCCGACACCGCCGTCGGCGACACCATCACCGACGATCGCCGCCCGACCGCCGAGCCGCTGCCCGGCTTCCGTCCGGCCCAGCCGGTGGTGTTCTGCGGCCTGTTCCCGGTCGACGCCGCCAACTTCGAGGACCTGCGCGATGCCGTCGGCCGCCTGCGCCTCAACGACGCCAGTTTCTCCTTCGAGATGGAAACCTCGGCCGCCCTCGGCTTCGGCTTCCGCTGCGGCTTCCTCGGCCTCCTGCACCTCGAGATCATCCAGGAGCGCCTCGAGCGCGAGTTCAACCTCGACCTCATCGCCACCGCGCCATCGGTCATCTACAAGATGGTGCTGACCGACGGCACCGAGATCGAACTGCACAATCCGGCCGACATGCCGGAGCTGACGCGCATCGCCACCATCGCCGAGCCGTGGATTCGCGCCTCGATCATGACCCCCGACGACTATCTCGGGCCGATCCTCAAGCTCTGCCAGGACCGGCGCGGCATCCAGGTCGACCTCAGCTACGTCGGCAACCGCGCCATGGTGCAGTACGACCTGCCGCTCAACGAAGTCGTCTTCGATTTCTACGACCGCCTGAAGTCGATCTCCAAGGGCTACGCTTCCTTCGACTATCACCTGACCGACTATCGCGAGGGTGATCTCGTCAAGATGCAGATTCTGGTCAACGCCGAGCCGGTCGACGCCCTGTCGGTGCTGGTTCACCGTTCGCAGGCCGAGCGGCGCGGCCGGTCCATGTGCGAGAAGCTCAAGGACCTCATCCCCCAGCACATGTTCCAGATTCCGGTGCAGGCGGCTATCGGTGGCCGCATCATCGCCCGCGAGACCATCCGGGCGCTCAGGAAGGACGTGCTGGCCAAGTGCTACGGCGGCGACGTCACGCGCAAGCGCAAGCTGCTCGACAAGCAGAAAGAAGGCAAGAAGCGCATGCGTCAGTTCGGCAAGGTCGAGATTCCCCAGGAGGCGTTTATTGCCGCGCTCAAGATGGACGACTGACCGGCGCGCCGCCCGTCCGCTGCGGCGGACGCGCGTGCTCGTCTATCCGGAGGTGCTGGCCAATCTCGTCGACTTCCCGGAGGCCGGACCGGGGCCGGAAAGCGGCGACCAGAACAACGGCAACCGCCGCGCCTGAGGCGCCGGTGGTGATGCAGCGGCGATGACCGGGGGGCTTGCCTTGCGGGTCGGGGGCAGTGGGTGCCACCCGTCACGCCGGAACGGCGCGACCGGTCCGTGCCGGCACCCACGCACCCCCGGATGGGCTGACCGCCCCTCCTCGAAGGTGGCGCCATCTTAAGACGGCGCGGCGGCGGTTCCAAGCGAAATTATGTGGAAATACGTAAGATCGCCGGGCGCGCGGCCCGGCGATGGCGTTGCGATGCTTCGTGCGCTTACCGACCTGACTGAATCGTCAGGTCGGCAAGAAACCGCTCCAGAGACAAAGGTTGGAGCCGCCGCTTAGCGATCAGGGGGATGCAACCCGATCGGCGGATGCTCAGACGGTCTTGTCGACGTGGCCGCCTTCCGGCTCGGCCGCCGGTGCCGCCTTGGGGCCGCCTCGGCCGACGCCGACCAGCGCCGGGCGCAGCACGCGCTCGCCGATCTTGTAGCCGGCCTGCACCACCTGCACCACGGTGCCGGCGACGACGCTGGGATCGGGCACTTCGAACATTGCCTGATGGAAGTTGGGGTCGAACTTCTCGCCCATCGGCTCGACCTTGGTGACGCCGTGCTTTTCCAGCGCCTTCATCAGCTCGCGATCGGTCAGCTCGACGCCGTCGAACAGGGCCACCAGTGCTTCGCCGCCGGTGGCGCGGGCCTCGGTGTCGACGGCGCTGATCGCCCGCGTCAGGTTGTCGGCGGCGGTCACCACGTCGCGGGCGAAGTTGGTCACGGCGTAGACGCGGGCATCGGCGATCTCGCGCTCGGTGCGCCGGCGCAGGTTTTCCATGTCGGCAAGGGTGCGCAGCAACTGATCCTTGAGATCGGCCGCTTCCTTTTCCAGCGTCGCGATGCGCTTCAGCCCCTGATCGACCACCGGGTCGAGTTCGGGCACTTGGATTTCAGGTGTTTCACCCGTGGTTTCGTCTGCCATGCTGTCCTCTTGGGTCAAGCCTCAGGCGGGCGGCCTGCCGGCTACCCGCGGAATGTGACCGGGATTTGAGGGTTTGGCGGGCGAAAATCAAGCCTTGACTGGAAAATCAGCCGACAAGGCTGCCGACGATGCGCGCCGTATAGTCCACCATCGGCACCACGCGAGCATAATTGAGCCGCGTCGGGCCGATGACGCCGACAGCGCCGATGACCCGCGAATCGCTGTCGCGGTAGGGCGACACCACCAGCGAGGAGCCGGACAGCCCGAACAGCTTGTTCTCCGAACCGATGAAGATGCGGACCCCATCGCCCTCGTCGGCCAGCCCCAGGAGCTGGATCAGGTCGTCGCTGGTCTCGAGCTCGTCGAACAGCGAGCGGATGCGTTCGAGGTCCTCGGTGGCATGCACGTCGTCGAGGAGATTGGCCCGGCCGCGCACGATCAGCGTCTGCGGCCGGTTGGCGCCGGCGGTCGACCAGGAGGCGAGACCGGCGTCGACGACGCGGGCGGTGAGCTCGTCGAGCTCGGCCCGGCGGGCGGCACGGTAGATCTCGATCTCGGACCGGGTTTCGCTGAGGGTGCGGCCGCGCACCCGGGCGTTGATATAGTTGGACGCTTCCTGCAGCGCCGAGGCCGGCAGGCCGATCGGCAGGTCGATGAGGCGATTCTCCACCGTGCCGTTCTCGCCGACCAGCACCACCAGGCCGCGCGTCTCGTCGATGCGGACGAACTCGACGTGGCGCAGCCGCACGTCGGACTTGGTGGTCATGACCAGACCGGCGCCGCGCGTCAGGCCCGACAGCATCTGCGTCGCCTCGGTGAGCAGCCCTTCCAGCGTGCTGGCCGAATTGGACGAGCGCAGGCGCGCCTCGATGGCCGAGCGGTCCTCGGTCGAGACGTCGCCGATCTCCAGCAGCGCGTCGACGAAGAAGCGCAGGCCGATGTCGGTGGGCAGACGGCCGGCCGACGTGTGCGGGGCGTAGATGAGGCCGGCCCGCTCGAGGTCGCTCATGACGTTGCGCACCGAAGCCGGCGACAGCCGCGCCGGCAACAGCCGCGAGATGTTGCGGCTGCCCACCGGCTCGCCGGTTTCGAGATAGGCTTCCACGACGCGCCGGAAGATGTCGCGCGCCCGTTCGTCGAGGTCCTTGAGGCTGCCCGACCAGGGAGAGAGGGACAAGGCGCTGACGCTCCTGTTGACTTGGCTGGCCGCGAGTTTGCCGCGCTCGGCCGCCACCTTCAATCCGTTTGTTGATCCAGTGGCTAAAACATGACATTTGCATCCCAAATGTCATGACAATTTTATCCGCCAGATTCAAAAGCTTGCTGGCCGACCTGTCGCGACCATTTGGGCACGGACTGTCGCGGTCGGGCCACGAGCGGCATCCGTGCCCCCGGCGCGGCGCTTATCCGGCTTGCCGCCTCGACAGCGCGCCGCCGTCACGTTAAGGAAGCGACATGTTGACGCTCGCCCTCGATACCGCCCTCGATCGCGCCGCCGTCGCCGTCTCCGATGGCGCCGGGCGGCAGCATGCGCTGGTCGAACGCATGGACCGGGGGCATGCCGAACACCTGCTGCCGATGATCGACCGTCTGCTCGCCGAGGCCGGCGTCGCCATCGCCGACGTCGGCCGCATCGCCGTCGACGTCGGCCCCGGCTCATTCACCGGCATCCGCATCGCCGTCGCCACCGCGCGCGGCCTCGGCCTGGCGCTCGGCGTGCCGGTGATCGGTGTCGACAGCCTGACGCTGCTCGCCCTGTCGCTTGATGAACCGGCCGATGGTCCGGTGCTGGCCGCCATCGACGCCCGGCGCGGCGAAATCTACGCCGCCCTGTTTGACCGCGACGGCGCGGTGCTGCTGCCGCCGTTTGCCGCCGATGCCGAGACGGTGTGGCGCACTGTCGGCCCCGATGTCGCCGTCATGGTCGGTTCGGGGACGGCCATTCTCGCCCACCACGCCGCCACCACCGGTCGCCGCCTGCCGCGCATCGACGCCGCCGACGGTCCCGATCCCCTGCGTCTGGCGCGACGCGCCAGCGCGCTCAGCCCCGAGGCGGCGCCGCCCAAGCCGGTGTACATCCGCGCTGCCGACGCCAAACCGCAACTGCCTGTCCCCGGTCTTCTGCAATGAGCCTGACTTTCTGGCGCGACTTCCATCCTCCGGTGATCGATGCGGCCAAGGTTGCCGACGCCGAGGACCTGGCCGACATCCACGCCGGTGCCTTCCATCATGGCTGGCCAGCCGCCGAACTCGAGGCGCTGTGCGGGGAGGCCAACGTGACCGGCCTCGTCGCCCGTCGTGCCCGCCTGTTCGGCCGCCGTCGTCCCATCGGCTTCGTTCTGACCCGCACCGCCGCCGACGAGGCGGAGGTGCTGACCATCGCCGTGGCGGCGAGCGCGCGCGGCTGCGGCATCGGCCGGCTGCTGCTCGACGAGGTGATGCGGCGCCTCTACTTCGATCGCGTCCGCTCGGTGTTCCTGGAGGTCGACGAGGGCAACGCCCCGGCGCTCGCCCTCTACCGTCGGGCCGGCTTCCATGAAGTGGGGCGGCGCGGCAACTACTACCTCACTGCCAACGGTCAGAGCTCCAATGCTCTTGTCATGCGATCCGATCTCAACTAACGCATTATGCACCGAGACGCGTTCGCCGCCGCGGCATTGATTTCGGTAAAATGGTTTGAGGATGAAGCGATGACTGATGATCCCAAGCTCGTTTCCCTGGAAGACGCCTGCGCGGCCAGCGGCATGCGCATGACCGAGCAACGCCGGATCATCGCTCGCGTGCTGGAGACGGCGCTCGACCATCCCGACGTCGAGGAGGTCTATCGTCGCGCCTCGGCCATCGACGCCAACATTTCGATCTCGACGGTCTACCGCACCGTCAAGCTGTTCGAGGATGCCGGCATGATCGCCCGGCTCGATTTCCGCGACGGTCGTTCGCGCTACGAATTGCTGCCGGACGAGCACCACGACCACCTCATCGACATCAAGACCGGCAAGGTGGTGGAGTTCAACAGCAAGGAGATCGAGGCACTGCAGGCGCTGATCGCCAAGCGGCTCGGCTACAAGCTGGTCGACCATCGGCTCGAACTCTACGGCGTGCCGCTCGATCCATCGGAGCGTTCGGAGAGCGAGACTTGACGACCGCCGGCCTCAGGGCCGGCCTGCTGTTGCCGCTTTTCATCGTCTACGCCCTCGGGCTCACGAGCCTCTACGTGCCGGCCCGCCGTTTCGGCTGGCACCGTCTGGGTGATTTTCTCCAGCTGCGCTTTCACCGCGCCGCCGTCGGCTGGCTCAACATCCGCGTCACCGTCAAGGGCCGCCCGACCACGGCGCGGCCGCTGCTGATCGCCAGCAACCACGCCTCCTGGGTCGACATCTTCATCCTGAGCTCGGTGATGCCGGTGTCGTTCATCGCCAAGAGCGATGTGGCCAGCTGGCCGCTGGCCGGCACGCTGGCCCGGCTGCAGCGGTCGGTGTTCGTCGAGCGCCGCCAGCGCGCCAAGGTGCGCGATCAGGCCCAGGCCATCGCCGACCGTCTGGCGGCGGGCGACGCCATCGTGCTGTTCGCCGAGGGCACCACGTCGGACGGCAACCGCGTGCTGCCGTTCCGCTCGTCGCTGTTCGGCGCCGTGCACGCCGCCATCGCCGGCTCGCCGGCCGACGCCGTGTCGGTGCAGCCGGTGGCCATCGCCTATTGCCGCCTCGAAGGCATCCCGCTGGGCCGCGCCGACCGGCCGCTGCTGGCATGGATCGGCGACGAGGATCTGGCGCCGCACTTCAAGCGCCTGATCGGGGCCGGCGGCTTCGACGTCACCGTCCGCTTCGGCGAGCCCATCGCCTTCGACGCCGGAACGGACCGCAAGCGCGTCGCATCCGCCGCCGAAGCGGCGGTGCGGGCCATGCACCGCGAGGAACTGGACGGCGGTCGCGCTTGACCCTTTCCTTTGGCCGGGCGTGCGGGCATAGTCCCGCCCATGACCGCGATCCAAGCTCAACCCCGCCCCGTCCGCCCCGGCGACCACGTCTTTCTGGTCGACGGTTCGGGCTACATCTTTCGCGCCTACCACGCCCTGCCGCCGCTGACGCGCAAGTCCGACGGTGTGCCCGTCGGCGCCGTTTCCGGCTTCTGCAACATGCTGTGGCGGCTGTTGCGCGATACCGAGCGGGCCGGCGCCGGCGCGCCGCCCACCCATCTGGCGGTGATCTTCGACGCCTCGTCGGTGACCTTCCGCAACGATATCTATCCCGAATACAAGGCTCAGCGGCCCGAGCCGCCGGAAGACCTGCGGCCGCAGTTCGGCCTGATCCGCGAGGCGACGCGCGCCTTCAACGTGCCGTGCGTCGAACAGCTGGGCTTCGAGGCCGACGACCTGATCGCCACCTACGCCGAGATCGCCACCGCGGCCGGCGCCGACGTCACCATCGTCTCCTCTGACAAGGACCTGATGCAGCTGGTCTCCGACCGGGTGGCGCTGCTCGACACCATGAAGGACCGCCGGCTCGGCGCTGCCGAGGTGGTGGAGAAGTTCGGCGTCTTGCCCGACAAGGTGGTCGAGGTGCAGTCGCTGGCCGGCGATTCGGTCGACAACGTGCCGGGTGTGCCCGGCATCGGTATCAAGACGGCGGCCCAGCTCATCGGCGAGTACGGCACGCTGGAGAACCTGCTTGCCAACGCCGCCTCGATCAAGCAGCAGAAGCGGCGCGAGAACCTCATTGCCTTCGCCGATCAGGCCCGCCTGTCGCACCGGCTGGTGACGCTGAAACGCGACGTGCCGCTTGCCGAGCCGATCGAGGCGCTGGGCGTCCGCGGCCTCGACGGCGCCCGGCTGATCGCCTTCCTGAAGGCGATGGAGCTCACCACCATCACCCGCCGCGTCGCCGAGCTGACCGGCATCGAACCGGCGGCCGTGGCCCCGGCCGTGGTGCCGGTGACCCATTGGCCGACCGCCGCTGTCGAGACACCGGCTGAGCCGGCGGTGACCGAGACCGCCGCGCCCGTGCCCGCGTCGGCTCCCGTCTCCGCACCCGTTGCCGCACCGCTGGCCGGTGATGAAGCCGGCCCGGCCAGCTTCGCCGCCGCCGTCGCCACCCGCCTCAGGGCGATCCCGGTCGACTACGCCGCCTATGAGACCGTGACGAACCTTGACCGGCTGCAGGCCTGGATGGCCGCCGGCTACGCCCGTGGCCACATCGCCTTCGACACCGAAACCACCTCGCTCGACCCCATGCAGGCCGATATCGTCGGCGCCTCGTTCAGCGTCGAGCCGGGCCGGGCCTGCTACGTGCCGCTCGCCCACGTCTCCGGCGATGGCGATCTTTTGGGCGGCGGCCGCGTGCCGGGCCAGATCGCTCTTGACGATTTTGTCCGCCTCGTCCGGCCGCTGCTGCAAGACCCGTCGATCCTCAAGATCGGCCAGAACGTCAAGTACGATTGGCTGGTGCTGCGCCGCCTCGGCATCACCGTCACGCCCTACGACGACACCATGCTGATGAGCTACGCCCTCGACGCCGGCCGCATGGGCCACGGCATGGACGAGCTGTCCGAGACCTTCCTCGGTCACAAGCCCATCGCCTTCAAGGATGTCTGCGGCTCCGGCAAGGCCATGATCACCTTTGATCGTGTGCCGCTCGACCGCGCCACCCACTACGCCGCCGAAGACGCCGACGTGACGCTGCGCCTCTGGCACGTGCTGAGGCCGCGTCTGGTGGCCGAGGGCATGACGGCGCTCTATGAGACGGCCGAGCGGCCGCTCGTCGAGGTGATCGCCCGCATGGAAGCGCGCGGCATCGCCATCGACCGCCAGATTCTCGCCCGCCTCTCCGGCGACTTCGCGCAGAGCATGGCGGCCATGGAGGCCGGCATCCATGAGGCGGCCGGCGAATCCTTCAACATCGGCAGCCCCAAGCAGATCGGCGACATTCTGTTCGGCAAACTCGGTCTGCCCGGCGCCAAGAAGACCAAGACCGGCGCCTGGGCCACCGGCGCCGACATTCTGGAGGATTTGGCCGATCAGGGCTTCGAGCTGCCCCGTCGCATCCTCGACTGGCGCCAGCTCTCCAAGTTGAAGTCGACCTACACCGACGCGTTGCCGGGCTTCATCCATCCCGAGACCCACCGCGTCCATACCTCCTATTCGCTGGCCGCCACCACCACCGGCCGCCTGGCCTCCTCCGAGCCCAACCTGCAAAACATCCCGGTCCGCACCGAGGAGGGGCGCAAGATCCGCACCGCCTTCGTGGCGCCGCCGGGTACCAAGCTGATCTCGGCCGACTACAGCCAGATCGAGCTGCGCGTGCTCGCCCACGTCGCCGACATTCCGGCGCTGAAGCAGGCCTTCGCCGACGGTCTCGACATCCACGCCATGACGGCGTCGGAAATGTTCGGCGTGCCCGTCGCCGGCATGGACCCGATGGTCCGCCGCCGGGCCAAGGCCATCAACTTCGGCATCATCTACGGCATCTCCGCCTTCGGCCTCGCCAACCAGCTGTCGATCTCGCGCGAGGAGGCTTCCGACTACATCAAGCGCTACTTCGCCCGCTTCCCCGGCATCCGCGACTACATGGAGAAGACCAAGCGCGAGGCGCGCGAGACCGGCTACGTCACCACCATTTTCGGTCGCAAGGCGCACTATCCCGACATTGCTTCGCCCAACGCCGCCATGCGCGCCTTCATGGAGCGGGCGGCCATCAACGCCCCCATCCAGGGCTCGGCAGCCGACATCATCCGCCGGGCCATGGCCCGCATGGAGACGGCGCTGGCCGAGCAGCGGCTGTCGGCGCTGATGCTGCTGCAGGTGCACGACGAACTGATCTTCGAGGTGCCCGACGCCGAGGTCGAGGCGACCATTCCGCTGGTGCGCGCCGTCATGGAGGGCGCCGCCGAGCCGGCGGTCCGGCTGTCGGTGCCGCTCAAGGTCGACGCCCGCGCCGCCCGCAACTGGGACGAGGCGCATTAGAGCGCTTTCCGACCTGATGGTCTCATCAGGTCGACAAGAAATCGCTCCAGAGCAATCAGTAGAGCAGCCGCTTGTCGATCATGTTGCTTCAACATGATCGGCGGATGCTCTGACCCGGCAGGCGCCGATGGAAGGAAGGCACGGCATGACCGACGACGAGGCCGAGCGCCATCGCCGCAAGATGGAAAAGCGCAAGGCGGTGCAGGACGCCGAGGTTGCGTCCAAGCCGATCGCCGAGAAGGGGCTGCTGATCGTCCACACCGGCCCCGGCAAGGGCAAGTCCACCGCCGCCTTCGGCCTCGTGCTGCGGGCGCTCGGTCACGATTGGCCGGTCGGCGTGGTGCAGTTCGGCAAGGGCGCCTGGGAGACCGGCGAGCGACGGGTGCTGGAGCGTTTTCCCGGCGTCACCTGGTACACGCTGGGGCAGGGCTTTACCTGGGAGACGCAGGACCGGGCCCGCGACGTGGCTGCCGCCGAGGCAGCCTGGGCGAAAGCGCTGGCGCTGATGGCCGACCCGGTCATCCGCCTCTTGCTGCTCGACGAGCTCAACATCGCGCTGCGCTACGAGCACCTGCCGCTCGCCGCCGTCGTGGCGGCGCTCCAGGCCCGCCGGCCCGATCTGCACGTCATCGTCACCGGCCGCAACGCCAAGCCGGAACTCGTCGCGGCCGCCGATCTCGTCACCGAGATGGTGGCGGTCAAGCACCACTTCGCCGCCGGCGTCAAGGCGCAGGCCGGGATCGAGTTCTGATGGTCGCCCGCCTGATGCTTCAGGGCACCGGCTCGGATGTCGGCAAGTCGCTGCTGGTGGCCGGGCTCTGCCGCCTCTACGCCCGCCAGGGGCTGCGCGTGCGGCCGTTCAAGCCGCAGAACATGTCCAACAACGCCGCCGCCACCGCCGACGGCGGCGAGATCGGCCGTGCCCAGGCGCTGCAGGCCCGGGCCGCCGGCGTGGCGCCGTCGGTACACATGAACCCGGTGCTGCTGAAGCCGCAGTCGGAGATCGGCGCCCAGGTGGTGGTGCAGGGACGGGTTCTCGGCAACGCCCGCGCCCGCGACTACCAGGGCCTCAAGCCGACGCTGCTGCCGGCGGTGCTGGAGAGTTTCGCCACGCTGGCCGCCGCGGCCGATCTGGTGCTGGTCGAAGGGGCGGGCTCGCCGGCCGAAATCAACCTCCGGGCCGGCGATATCGCCAACATGGGCTTTGCCCGTGCCACCGACACGCCGGTGGTCATCGTCGGCGACATCGATCGTGGCGGCGTCATCGCCAGTCTGGTCGGCACCGCCGCCGTGATGGCCGAGGCCGACGCGGCGCTGGTGGCCGGCTACGTCATCAACCGCTTCCGTGGCGACGTCAGCCTGTTCGACGACGGCCTCAAGGCCATCACCGACCGCACCGGCTGGCGCTCGTTCGGCGTCGTGCCGCATTTCGCCGCCGCTGCCCGCCTGCCGGCCGAGGATGCCCTCGGGCTCAGGAGCCGGCACGACGCCGGTACCGCCGGCGCCCGCCGCGTCGTCGTGCCGGTGCTGCCCGCCATCTCCAATTTCGACGATCTCGACCCCTTGCGCCACGAGCCCGGTCTCGAGGTGATCCTGGCCACGCCCGGCCGGCCGCTGCCGGCCGCCGATCTCATCCTGCTGCCCGGTTCCAAGGCGACGATCGCCGATCTCTTGGCGCTGCGGTCCGAGGGCTGGGACATCGACATCCGCGCCCATGCCCGCGCCGGCGGCAAGGTCATGGGTCTCTGCGGTGGCTACCAGATGCTCGGTCGCCGCATCGAGGATCCGCGTGGGCACGAGGGCGAGGTGCGCGCCGTCGAGGGGCTCGGCCTGCTCGATGTCGTCACGGTGATGACCGGCGACAAGCGGCTGCGGCCAGTGACCGGCGTTTCCGTCGAGGGCGACGTGCCGTTCGCCGGCTACGAAATGCACATCGGCCGCACCGACGGTCCCGATCGCGCCCGGCCGTTGCTGCGCCTTGCCGATGGCGAGGTCGACGGCGCTGGCTCGGTCGACGGCCGTGTCGTCGGCAGCTATTGCCATGGCCTGTTTGCCGACGACGCCCAGCGCGCCCGGCTGATGGCCTGGATCGGTGCCGGACCGTCGGCGCTGGCCTATGAGCGCGAGGTCGACCACGTGCTCGACGCGCTTGCCGACCATCTCGCCGCCCATGTCGATTGCGACGGGCTGCTGGCCGTCAGTAGATCACGATGAACAGCGCCAGCGCCAGCACTGACAGCACCAGCCAGATCAGCAGCACGGCGTTGCGATAGAGCTTCAGCGCTCGTTCGATGTCGCCGGCGTGGGCCAGCGGCCGGCCGTCGCCCATCCAGGCGTCGTCGATGCGCTCCTCGCCGTACATCTTGGGACCGTTGAGGCGCAGCCCGAGTGCTCCGGCCATGGCCGCTTCCGGCCAGCCGGCGTTGGGCGACTTGTGCTTGCCGGCGTCGCGCTTGATGGCCCTGAGCGCCCCGGCCGCCGACGTGCGCTCGTCCGACAGCGCCGCCAGCACGATGGCCCAGGCGGTGAGGCGGGAGGCCGGCAGGTTGACGAGATCGTCGAGCCGCGCCGCCGCCCAGCCGAAGGCGTGGTGGCGCTCGCTCTTGTGACCGATCATCGAATCGGCGGTGTTGATCGCCTTGTAGGCGGCGGCCCCCGGCAGGCCGAGCACGGCGAACCACAGGAGCGGCGCCGTCACGCCGTCGGAAAAGCTCTCGGCCAGGCTCTCGATGGCGGCGCGCGCCACGCCCGGTTCGTCGAGATAGGCCGGATTGCGACCGACGATGGCCGACACCGCCTGCCGGCCGGCCTCAAGCCCACCCGAACGCAGTGCCCGCGCCACCGCCGCGACGTGGCTGTCGAGGCTGCGGGCGGCGAGCAGGCTGGAGCCGATCACCGCCAGCGCGACGATGGCCGGCAATCCGCCGACGATGGCAGCCGCGCCCTCAATGATGCTGGCCACGGCGACCGTGATGGCCAGCAGGATGATCAGGGCCATGACGCCGGCGCTGCGCCGGGCGGCGAAGTTCGCTGTCTCGCTGTTGAGGCGGCGGTCGAGGCTGGCGATCAGCCGGCCCATCCAGGTGACCGGATGACCGATGAGGCGGAACAGCGCCGCCGGATAGCCGACGGCCACCTCGAAGGCGAGGGCGATGAGAGCGACGATGAACGAGTGGATCAGCGCCATGGCAGCATCCGGCGATTGGCGGAAAAGCGCCGGAGCGGACGATTCGCCCGGCGGTCGGACGAGGCAATATCGCATCGTCCGGACCGACGCAAATCCCCGTGCCGTCCGGCGTCAGTCAGCGATCTTGCGCAGCCCCTTGGCAAAGCGCCGGGCGTTATCGGCGTAGGCGCCGGCGTGGTGCTTCAGCTTGGCGATCGTCGCCTCGTCGAGGGCGCGCAGGGCCTTGGCCGGCGCGCCGACGATCAGCGAGCCGTCGGGAAAGGTCTTGTTTTCGGTGACCAGCGCATTGGCGCCGACGATCGAGTTCTTGCCGATGCAGGCGCCGGTCAGGATGGTGGCGCCCATGCCGATCAGCGTGTTGTCGCCAATGGTGCAGCCATGCACGGTGGCCGAGTGGCCGATGGTGACGTCGTTGCCGATGACCAGCGGGAAGCCGGCGTCGGTGTGCAGCACCGCGTTTTCCTGGATGTTGGTGCGGTCGCCGATGGTGATCGGCTCCTCGTCGCCGCGCGCCACGACGCCGAACCAGACGCCGACGCCCTGACCGAGCTTGACGTTGCCGATGACATGGGCGCCCGGGGCGACCCAGCAATCGCCGTCGGCCGGCAGTTCGGGCGCGACGCCGTCGAGTTCGTAGATCGGCATGGGTGGTCTCCCTCGGTAGTGGCTGAAATTGGCTGGCCGGCATAGAAGCGGCAGGGGCGGCGCATTTCAATAGCTGGCGGCGCATGGCGGCCGGTCAAATCGATCGATAACGGAAACTGCGGAGGTGAGGGCGCCGGTCAACCCGGGGTTTTTTGGTCGGGACGCTTCCGCCTTCCGGAAAAATGCTCTAGATCAGGGACTGATCGCCGCGGGGCAACCTGATCGGCAGCGGCGGTTTGTCGGGCTGTGGCGGCCAGGGCTGAACGGCGTGGCCACGGCAGGCGCCGCCGTTGGCGCGGCGGTGCGCAGCGATCACTTCCGGCGTGAATCGACGGCGTGCGACTGGTCATTGGATGCCGGCAATTCTGTATTTTGGCGACGGCGCGGCCGTCGGGACAGCGGAGCGATACGACGCGGTGACGGAGAAGACTTTCTTCATCAAGACCTACGGCTGCCAGATGAACGTCTACGACAGCGAACGCATGTCGGACACCCTGACGCCTCTTGGCTATCGGCCGACCGATCGGTTCGAAGATGCCGATCTCGTCATTCTCAACACCTGCCACATCCGCGAAAAGGCGTCGGAAAAGGTCTTTTCCGAACTCGGCCGCATCCGTCGCGCCAAGATCGAGCGCCAGACGGCCGGCGGCGAGATGCTGGTGGCGGTGGCCGGCTGCGTCGCCCAGGCCGAAGGCGAGGAGATCATCGCCCGCGCTCCCGCCGTCGACATGGTGTTCGGTCCGCAGAGCTACCATCGCCTGCCCGAGCTCATCGAGCGCGTACGCGCCGGCGAGCGGCCCTCGGCCGCCGGCCCCGTGGCCAAGGCGCGCCGCGTGGTGGACACCGATTTCCCCCTCGACGACAAGTTCGACCATCTGGTGCCGCCGACGCCGGCCGCCACCCGGTCGCGCGGCGTCACCGCCTTCCTCACAGTGCAGGAGGGCTGCGACAAGTTCTGCGCCTTCTGCGTCGTCCCCTACACCCGTGGCTCGGAAAGTTCGCGGCCGGTTGCCGGCATCCTAGCCGAGGCCGAACGGCTGGTGGCCGCCGGCGTGCGCGAGATCACGCTGCTGGGCCAGAACGTCAACGCCTATCATGGTCTTGACGAGACCGGCTCGCCGGTCGATCTCGCCGGCCTCATCGACCGGCTGTCGGCCATCGGTCGGCTGGCCCGCATCCGCTACACCACCAGCCACCCGCGCGACATGGAGCCCTCGCTCGTTGCCGCCCACGGCGCCAATCCCAAGCTGATGCCGTATCTGCACCTGCCGGTGCAGTCGGGCTCCGACCGGGTGCTGGCGGCCATGAACCGCCGCCATACGGCGGCCGAGTACCTCGATCTCGTCAGGCGCATCCGCGCCGCCCGGCCCGATCTGGCGCTGTCGGGCGATCTCATCGTCGGCTTTCCCGGCGAGACCGATGAAGATTTCGAGGCAACGCTGGCGCTGGTGCGCGAGGTCGGCTACGCCGCCTGCTATTCGTTCAAGTATTCGCCGCGCCCCGGCACGCCGGCCGCCGAGCGGTCCGACCAGGTGCCGGAGGCGGTCAAGGACGAGCGGCTGCAGCGCCTGCAGGCCATTCTCGACGACGAGCAGCGCGCCTTTGCCCGCCGCATGATCGGCCAGACCATCCCGGTGCTGTTCGACAAGCCCGGCCGCCGCGACGGCCAGATCGTCGGCCGCACCCCCTTCCTGCAGGCGGTCAATGTCATGGCACCGTCGCATCTTCTGGGCGAAATGGCCGATGTCGTCATCGAGGACGTCGGCAACTTCAGCCTGTTCGGCCGGCTGGTCGAACCGGTGGCGCCGGATCGGCCTTCGGCGTGACGAGCGAGGAATGCAACCTTTTGTCCGCCCGGCGCGGACCGGATCGGTGAACGCATGAGCTATGCTTCGGACTTGACCCATCTGGAACTGGTCTTCGAGGACAACCGGCTGATCGGCCATCTCTACGGCCAGTTCGACCAGCACCTGGCCCTGCTCGAGCAGCGGCTCGGCGTCGACGCCACGGCGCGTGGCAATCAGGTGACCATCCGTGGGCCGCACGAGGCGTGCGCCCGGGCCAGCGACGTGCTCAACGCCCTTTACGAGCGGCTGCAGGCCGGTCAGGACGTGACGACCGCCGACGTCGAGGGAGCCGTGCGCATGGCGCTCACCATCGGCGACCAGCTGGCACTGCCGACGCTGGAGCCGAAGGCCCGCCTGCAGCACGCCCAGATCGCCACCCGGCGCAAGACGGTGGTGGCGCGCAACCCGGCCCAGGACGCCTATATCCGCGCCATGGATCGCGCCTCGCTGATCTTCGGCCTCGGCCCGGCCGGTACCGGCAAGACCTACATCGCCGTCGCCTACGCCGCCGCTCTGCTGGAACGCGGCGACGTCGCCCGCATCATCCTGTCGCGTCCGGCCGTCGAGGCCGGCGAGCGCCTCGGCTTCCTGCCCGGCGACATGCGCGACAAGATCGACCCCTATCTGCGACCGCTCTACGATGCCCTCTACGACATGATGGCTCCGGAACGGGTGGAGCGGGCCCTGGCCTCCGGCGCCATCGAGATCGCCCCGCTGGCCTTCATGCGCGGCCGCACGCTGGCCAACGCCTGCGTCATCCTCGACGAAGCGCAGAACACCACCTCGATGCAGATGAAGATGGCGCTGACCCGCCTCGGCGACGGCTCCAAGATGATCGTCACCGGCGACCCCTCGCAGATCGACCTGCCGGCCGGCCAGCTGTCGGGTCTCAACGAGGCGACGCGCATCCTGTCGGACGTGCCGGGCGTGGTGCAGGTGCGTTTCAGCCACGAGGACGTGGTGCGCCACGAACTGGTGGCGCGCATCGTCAAGGCCTATGACGACGACAGCCGCGAGCGCCTGGCCGCCCGGGAGGGACAACGATGACCGCCATCCCCGACATTGCCGTCGACATCCTGGTCGAGGACGCCGGCTGGGGCGAGGAAGCCGCCTGGCGCGCGCCCATCGCGGCCTGGGTGAAGGCGGCGGCGGCGTTGGCCGACGCCGAGATCACCGAGGAAGCGGAGTTGTCGCTGGTGCTGACCGACGACGCGGCCATCGCCGTGCTCAACCGCGATCACCGCGGCCTCGACAAGCCGACCAACGTGCTGTCCTTCCCGCAGGACGACCCCGAGTCCGACGCCTACGGCCCGCTGCTCGGCGATATCGTCATCGCTCGCGAGACGGTGGTGCGCGAGGCGGAGGCCGCCGGTATCAGCCTTTCCGATCATGTTGCCCATATGGTTGTGCATGGATTTTTGCACCTCGTCGGCTATGATCACATGAACGACGACGAAGCGGACGAGATGGAAGGGCTGGAAAGCGCCGTTCTCGCCCGCCTTGGCATTGCCGATCCTTACGCCGACACGACGCCATTGGGCGCCGGCCACTGAGGGAAAGGCCAGAGGCGCGGGAGGTTGGATCACCCCCACGCGAAAGAGGACGATGAGCGACACTGAAAGTCAGAGTACTGCGGCGGGCGCCAGCACGGCGACCGCTTCCGATGCCAACCTGTCTGCCGGGCTCAGCTGGCTGAGCCGCGTGCGCGAAGCTTTCGGCTTCAAGACATCGGCCAGCCTCCGGCAGAACCTTGAGGCCGCCCTCAGCCAGGAAGACGCCCTCGACGCGGCGTTCTCGGCCGAGGAACGTCGGCTCATCCGCAACATTCTGCGCCTGCGCGAAACGCGCGTCGCCGACGTCATGGTGCCGCGCGCCGACATCGCCGCCGTCGAGGTGTCGGTCTCGCTCGTCGATCTGCTGCGCGCCTTCGAGGATTCCGGCCATTCGCGCATGCCGGTCTACCGCGAGACGCTGGACGATGCCATCGGCATGGTCCACATCAAGGATCTGGTCGGCCACATCACCGGTCACGGTCCGTCGGCCAGCCCCGACGACCTGGCGCCCGACCGGCCCATCGATCTCGGCCGCGCCGACCTGACGGTGACGCTCGAAGCCTCCCGCCTCGTCCGCACGCTGCTGTTCGTGCCACCCTCCATGCCGGCTACCGACCTGCTGCAGAAGATGCAGGCCACCCACATCCAGATGGCGCTGGTCATCGACGAATACGGTGGCACCGACGGTCTCGTGTCCATCGAGGACATCGTCGAGACCATCGTCGGCGAGATCGGCGACGAGCACGACGACGAGGACGGGCCGATGATCCGGGCCGTGCAGGATGGCGTGTTCCTCGCCGACGCCCGCGCTGACCTTGATGAGGTGCGGCAGGTGCTGGGCAACCGCTTCCGCGTCGGCGACTACGACGAGGACGTCGATACGCTGGGCGGCCTGCTGTTCGCCATTCTCGGCCGCGTGCCGGTGCGGGGCGAAATGGTCACCTCCGAGGATCTGCCGGGCTGGGAAATCGAGGTGGTCGACGCCGACCCGCGCCGCATCAAGACGGTGCGCATGGTGGCCACCGGTGACGAGCCGGTTTCCGAGTAGGCGAGGACGAGACCAAGCCCGTCGGCCCTTGCTATAACCCTTGCGGCGAGCTGATTCGCGGGGGCGAGAGGGTCGAAGGCAGGTCATGTTCAGATCGAGCGCGCACCGCTTGGTGCTCCTTTGGGGCTGGCGCCGCTACGGTGCCGCCGCTATCGCCGGCGCGCTGTCGGCCTTGGCCATGGCGCCGGTGCATCTGGCACCCATCCTGTTCTTGACCCTGCCGGCGCTGGTCTTCCTGATCGACGGCTCGGCCACCGTCGGCCGCCACGGTCTCAGCCGCCTCCGGCCGGCGGCGGCGGTGGGCTGGTGGTTCGGTTTCGGCTATTTCCTCGCCGGGCTGCACTGGATCGGCGCTGCCTTCTTCGCCGAGGGGCCGGAACTGGTGCCGCTGATGCCGTTCGCCGTCGCCGGGCTCGCCGCCGGGCTGGCGCTGTTCACGGCCGCCGGCACGGCCTTCGCCCGTCTGTTCTGGAGCGAGAGCCCGCTGCGCCTCCTGGCGCTGGCCGTCGGTCTGTCGCTGTCGGAATGGTTGCGCGGTCATCTCTTCACCGGCTTTCCCTGGAACCTCTACGGTGAGGCCGTCGGCTTCACCGACGTCACCGCCCAGGCGGCCAGCGTCGTCGGCGTCTACGGCCTCACCGTGTTCGGCCTCTACGTCTTCGCCGCGCCGGCGGCGCTCGCCACCGAGCCCGGCCGCTTCCGCCTCACCACCCGCCTGACGCTGGCGTTGGCCCTCGTTCTGGTTGTCGCCGATATCGGCTATGGCCTCGTGCGCCTGCGGGCTGCCGCGGCGGTCGGGACCTCAGTCGTCGACGACGCCCGCATCCGCATCGTGCAGCCCAATATCAACCAGGGGCAGAAGTGGTCGAACGACTTTCGCCAAGCAACAATTACCAAGTTGATCGAGCTTTCCGACGCCAAGACTGGCCCGGATGCCATGGGCGCCATGAGTTTCAACCAGATCATCTGGCCGGAAACCGCGTTGCCGTTCTTTCTCACCGAAGAGCCTAGTGCCCTCGAGGCCATCGCCGAGCTGCTGCCGCCGGGAACCAGTCTGGTCGCCGGCGCCCCCCGTCTCGAACCGACGGATACCGGCCGCCGTTTCTACAACTCCGTCTTCGTCATCGATGATGCCGGCGGCATCGTCGCCGCCTACGACAAGATCCACTTGGTCCCGTTTGGCGAATACATGCCGATGCAGGGCCTGCTCGACCGGCTCGGCGTCGGCCAGCTGTTCAAGGGCATTGGCGGCTTCTCGGCCGGACCGCGGCGCGAGATCGTCCATGTCCCTCATTTGCCGAGCTTTTCCATCCTCGTCTGCTATGAGGCGATTTTCCCGGGCGAAGTGGTCGACGAAGCGGGCGAGCGTCCCGGCTACCTCATCAACGTCACCAATGACGGCTGGTTCGGCCGGACGAGCGGTCCCTATCAACACCTCGACGAAGTGCGCCTGCGGGCCATCGAGGAAGGGCTGCCGATCGTGCGCGCCGCCAACACCGGCATTTCGGCGATCATCGACGGCTACGGACGCGTCGTGTCGCAACTTCCGCTCGGTATTGATGGTGTGCTCGATGGCAAGGTTCCTAAAGAACGACCACCATCGCTATTTTCACGTATAGGTAGAATTGTCTTTTGGGCAGTACACGTGTTCGCAATCATTCTTCTAGTTGCTGCGAGAAGAAAACTTAGCTCCAGGAGTTGACAACTTCTCGTTCCAAGACAACAATCAAGGCGCGCACTGGAGAGTGGAACCATACGCGCCAGTCGGCGACCATACGACTTATCAGGACCGCGTCGCGCTGACAAAAAAACTAAAACACTAATTCCCTCCGCAGACGAGTACAAAAATGGCCAGCAAAAAGTCACCCAATCCAATCGACATTCACGTCGGTAGCCGTGTGAGGCTTCGGCGCATGATGTTGGGCATGAGTCAAGAAAAACTGGGCGAAGCTCTGGGTATCACGTTCCAGCAGATCCAGAAATACGAGAAGGGCACCAACCGCGTCGGTGCCAGCCGCCTCCAGCATATTGCCACTGTCCTTAAGGTTCCGGTGTCGTTCTTCTTTGAAGATGCGCCCGGCACGCCCGAGGAAGCGGCTGGTTTCGCTGAATCGAACCCGCATTCCTACGTCGTCGACTTCCTGTCGAGCACCGAAGGGTTGTCGCTCAACAAGTCGTTCGTGCGAATCAAGGATGCCCGCGTGCGCCGCCGGATCGTCGATCTGGTGCAGACGCTCGCCGCCGAAGAAGGCGAAGCCTGAGCCAAGTTATGGCCTGACCGCTGCAACGCCCCGGTTCGTTCGACTGGGGCGTTTGCCGTTTTGCCGCCGGCCGATGCGTGCGTTTCATGCTCCGATGCTGGCCGGGCGCGGGCGGATTTTCGCAAATTTGCCGGTTCGCCGCCGTCTCAGACCTTGTACTTGACCGTCTGCCTTGCGAAAAGGGTGGGGTCCGAACGGCGCCGCTGGCGCCGAGGCGTACGTCTGCCCGCCGAATGGATCGTCGGGCTTTTCTTCGAGGGGTCACCCTGAATGTCACGCCAGAACTATCTCTTCACCTCCGAATCCGTTTCGGAGGGCCATCCCGACAAGGTCTGCGACCGCATTTCCGACACCATCGTCGACGCTTTTCTGGCAGCCGAGCCGGAAGCGCGCGTCGCCGCCGAGACGCTGGCCACCACCAATCGCGTGGTGATCGCCGGTGAGACGCGCGGCCCCGCCTCCGTCAACAACGAACTCATCGAGCATCTGACGCGTCAGGCCATCCGCGACATCGGCTACGAGCAGGACGGCTTCCACTGGCAGAGTGCCCGCATCGAAATCCTGCTGCACGAGCAGTCGTCCAACATAGCCCAGGGCGTCGATGCCACCGGCAACAAGGACGAAGGTGCCGGTGACCAGGGCATCATGTTTGGCTACGCCTGCCGCGAGACGCCGGACCTGATGCCGGCGCCGATCTACTACGCCCACAAGGTGCTGAAGCGCCTCACCGAGGCGCGCAAGTCCGGTGCCGAGCCGCGCCTCGGCCCCGACGCCAAGAGCCAGGTGACGCTGGCCTATGAAGGCGGCAAGCCGGTGCGTGCCACCTCCATCGTGCTGTCGACCCAGCATCTCGATGCAACGCTGACCTCGACCGACGTCGCCGACATCGTCCGGCCCTACATCACCGCGACGCTGCCGGCCGGCTGGATCACCGCCGATACCGTCTGGCACGTCAACCCCACCGGCAAGTTCGTCATCGGCGGTCCCGATGGCGACGCCGGTCTCACCGGCCGCAAGATCATCGTCGACACCTACGGCGGCGCCGCTCCGCACGGCGGCGGTGCCTTCTCCGGCAAGGACCCGACCAAGGTCGACCGCTCGGCCGCCTACGCCGCCCGCTACCTGGCCAAGAACATCGTCGCCGCCGGCCTCGCCGATCGCGCCACCATCCAGCTCAGCTACGCCATCGGCGTTTCCGATCCGCTGTCGATCTACGTCGACCTGCACGATACCGGCACGGTGGACGCCGCCCGCATCGAGGCGGTGCTGTCCGATCGCGACTTCATCCGGCTGTCGCCGCGCGGCATCCGCGAGCGACTGCGGCTCAACCGGCCGATCTACGCCCGCACGTCCGCCTACGGCCACTTTGGTCGCGCGGCCGAAGCCGACGGCGGCTTCTCCTGGGAAGCCCTCGATCTTGTCGACGCCCTGAAGGGGGCGTTGCTCTGATCGGCAGATTGTCGCCTTGAACCTTGCGACCCGCGGGGGGATGGTCCCCGCGGGTCGTTTTGCCATCAGGAAGAAGACCATGACCGACGAGCCGACCGACAGCCCCATGCGCGCCGCCGCCTTCTATGGTCGCCGCAAGGGCAAGGCCCTGCGCAAGGGCCAGGCCGAGCGCCTGGAGACGGCGCTGCCGTCGCTGTCCCTCGATCTCTCCGCGCCGGCGCCGGCCGACATCGCCACGCTGTTTCCGCACACGCCCGGGGAAATCCGCCTCGAGATCGGCTTCGGCGGCGGCGAGCACATGATCTTCCGCGCCAGCGAGACGCCGGAGGCCGGCTTCATCGGCGTCGAACCGTTCATCAACGGCATGACCAAGGCCCTCGGCGCCATCGCCCGTGGCGGTCTCACCAACATCCGCCTGTCCGGCGAGGACGCGGTGAAGGTGCTCGACTGGCTGCCGGACGCCTGTCTCGACCGCGTGGCGCTGCTCTACCCCGATCCCTGGCCGAAGAAGCGCCACTGGAAGCGCCGCTTCGTCGGGGCCGACAACGTCAGCCGTTTCGCCCGCGTGCTCAAGGACGGCGGCGCCTTCCACTTCGCCTCCGACATCGACACCTACGTCGACTGGACGCTCGAGCACGTGCGCGCCAATCCGGACTTCACCTGGACGGCCACCGGCCCGGACGATTGGCGTCTGCCCTGGGCCAACTGGCCGGGCACGCGCTACGAGGCCAAGGCGCGACGGGAGGGGCGGGTTTCGGCCTACCTTACCTTTGTCCGCCGGCCGCGCGGCTGAGGCCGGAAAGCCACCGGTTGATTTCCGCCGGAAACTGGCCTATATGGGGTGCATCAGTTCTGATGCGCTTCCATGAAGCGGGTTGGGGGTGGGTCCGAAAGGTCCCGCTCTTTTTTATTGCCTGCGTCCGGGCCGCGATGAGGTGAATGGGTGCGATGACCAGCGAAGACGACGTGACGCTGCCGCCGCTTGACGGCCAGCCGGTCGAGACCGAATTGAACGAGCCGCGTCTTGTCGCCGAGACGGGCGTGGAGGCGCGCGTCGCCGCCATCATCGAGCCGGCGCTGATCGACCTCGGCTATCGCCTGGTGCGCGTGCGGCTGTCGGGCCAGAACGGCGCCACATTGCAGATCTTCGCCGAGAAGACCGACGGCACCATGAGCGTCGACGACTGCGAGCGGGCCAGCAACGCCGTCTCGCCGCTGCTCGACCTCGAGGATCCCATCGGCAAGCCGTATCATCTCGAGCTGTCGTCGCCGGGCATGGACCGCATCCTGGTCCGCCGTTCCGACTTCGACCGCTGGGTCGGCTTCGAGGCCAAGCTCGAGCTGTCGGTGCCGCTGGCCGGACGCAAGCGGTTTCGCGGTTGGCTGACCGGCCGCGCGGGCGAGGAGGGCACGATGCGCCTGCTCCAGACCCTCGAAGACGGCACCGCCGACATTCGTTTTCCGCTGGCCACCGTGGCGGAAGCCCGGCTGGTGCTCAACGAAGCGCTCATTCGCGCCTCCCTCAAGGCGGGGCGCAGCTGAGCTTGGTCGATCAGGGCTCGTCATGAGCCGATGACTTTGTGATCGGGGCCACGGCTCCGAAGGGACAGGACCCCGGCAACACCGGGGCAGGAGGCAGGACAATGGCTGTCAGTGCGAACCGACTGGAACTGTTGCAGATCGCGGATGCCGTGGCGCGCGAGAAATCGATCGATCGTCAGATCGTCATCGCCGCCATGGAAGACGCCATCCAGAAGGCGGCTCGCTCGCGCTACGGTTCGGAAACCGACGTCCGGGCCGAGATCAACCCGCGCACCGGCGAGATTCGCCTGCAGCGTCTCCTGCAGGTGGTCGAGCACGTCGAGAACTACGCCACCGAGGTCGACCTCGTCGAGGCGCAGAACCGCAATCCGGCCGCCCGCGTCGGCGACTTCATCTCCGAGCCGCTGCCGCCCATCGATTTCGGCCGCATCGCCGCCCAGTCGGCCAAGCAGGTCATCGTCCAGAAGGTGCGCGAGGCCGAGCGTGACCGTCAGTTCGACGAGTTCAAGGACCGTATCGGCGAAGTGGTCAACGGCGTCGTCAAGCGCGTCGAATACGGCAACGTCATCGTCGACCTCGGCCGTGGCGAAGCCATCTGCCGCCGCGACGAGCTGATCCCCCGCGAAGCCTTCCGCTACGGCGACCGCATCCGCGCCATCATCCACGACGTGCGTCGCGAGCAGCGCGGGCCGCAGGTGTTCCTCTCCCGCACCCATCCGCTGTTCATGGCCAAGCTGTTCGCTTCGGAAGTGCCGGAAATCTACGACGGCATCATCGAGGTCAAGTCGGTGGCCCGCGACCCCGGTTCGCGCGCCAAGATCGCCGTCATCTCCAAGGATTCGTCCATCGATCCGGTCGGCGCCTGCGTCGGCATGCGCGGCAGCCGCGTCCAGGCGGTGGTGCAGGAACTTCAGGGCGAAAAGATCGACATCATTCCCTGGTCGGCCGATCCGGCCACCTTCATCGTCAACGCGCTGCAGCCGGCGGAAGTGGCCAAGGTGGTGCTCGACGAGGATGCCGAGCGCATCGAGGTGGTGGTGCCCGACGACCAGCTGTCGCTGGCCATCGGCCGCCGCGGCCAGAACGTCCGTCTGGCCTCCCAGCTCACCGGCTGGGCCATCGACATCCTGACCGAGCAGGAAGAGAGCGAGCGCCGCCAGAAGGAATTCAACGAGCGCACCGAGCTGTTCATGAACGCCCTCAACGTCGACGAAGTGGTCGGCCAGCTGCTGGCCACCGAAGGCTTCTCGTCGGTCGAGGAGCTGGCGCTGGTCGAGCGGACCGAGATCGCCGCCATCGAAGGCTTCGACGAAGAGACGGCCGAGGAAATCCAGGCCCGCGCCCAGGACTACCTCGACGCCAAGGAGCGCGAACTCGACGAGGAGCGCATCAAGCTCGGCGTCGCCGACGAACTGCGCGAGGTTGCCGGCATCACCACGGCGATGATGGTTGCCCTCGGCAAGGACGGCGTCAAGACGGTCGAGGATCTGGCCGGCTGCGCCACCGACGATCTGGTCGGCTGGACCGAGCGCAAGAACGGCGAGACCATCCGCAACAAGGGCATCCTCAGCGATCTCGACGTCAGTCGCGTCGAGGCCGAGGCCATTGTCATGAACGCGCGCGTGGCCGCCGGCTGGATCACGCCCGAGGAAGTCGCCGCCGAGCCGGAAGTGACGGCGGACGAAGAGGCCTGAGGGCCTTGACCTGAGCCGGTCGCCGGTCGGGGATAGTACCCCGCTGCCGGCCGGCTGATGAGACGAAGTCCCGAAGCGGCGCCATCGCCGGAGACAATCTCCGGTCCGGCCCGGCTTCGGCAACGGCAAGTGAGGACCATGGCGCCGAAATCGGCCGATGCCGAACGCAGCTGCGTTGTGACGCGGGCGGCCCAGCCGCCCGAAGGGCTGATCCGTTTTGCGATCGGCCCCGACGACGCCGTGGTGCCCGACGTCAGGGGCAAGCTGCCCGGGCGCGGCGTCTGGGTCACCTGCCGGCGCGAGGTGGTGGCCGAGGCGATTCGGCGCAAGGCCTTCGGGCGCGGCTTCAAGGCCGAGGCCCGGGCCGACGAGGCGTTGCTCGATCTGACCGACCGGCTGCTGCTCGAGGCAGCGCTGTCGGCGCTGTCGATGGCACGCAAGGCCGGCCTGGTGGTGACCGGATTCGGTCAGGTGACCGACGCGCTGATGAGCAGCGACGTCACCGCCGTGGTGCACGCCAGCGAGGCCGCCGACGACGGCAAGCGCAAGGTCGGACAGGCCCTGCGCCGCCGTTTGCGGGCCGAACGGCCGGAAGACGATACGGAATTGAGCGAAGAGACCGGCGCCGGGCTGCAAAATGCGGCAATATGGCAACATCCCCGGACTTCCGGACCGCTGGTCGTTGCCGGAATCTTCTCTTCGCGCGAATTGGATTTGGCATTGGGTGGCGCAAATGTGATACATGCTGCTCTGCTCGCCGGTGGGGCGAGCACCAGCTTCCTTAAATGCGCTGCCGCTCTGTCCCGGTACAGGGGCGGGATGCCGGAGACGGACTGGACGGCGAGCCTTTCATGAGGTTCGCGGATACGTGAGGTCATTCGTCGACGCCTTTCGAGCGTGTTGGCGATCGGCCGGCGAGGATTGAGCACGGTATGAACGATACGAAGAACACCGACGACAAGAGCACGACCGCGGCGCCCAAGAAGACGCTCACCCTGAGGCGGACTGTCGAACAGGGCACCGTCAAGCAGAGCTTCAGCCATGGTCGCACCAAGGCCGTCGTGGTGGAAAAGAAGAAGTCCCGCACGCACAGCGAGGGCCATACCGCCGAGGGAGCCGCCGCGCCGACCGTGCCGCCGCAGCGGTCGATCGCCGAGGGGCTGAAGCCGCGTGCACCGCAGACGTCCGCGCCGGCCCGCCAGGAGCGCCGTCCGGCGCCGGGCGGCATGGTGCTGCGCTCGTTGTCGCAGGATGAGATCGAAGCCCGCCAGGCCGCGCTTATCGAGGCCCTGAGCCGCGAGGCGGAAGACCGCCGCCGCGCCGAGGAAGAAGCCCGCCGCGCCGCCGAGGACGAGGCCCGTCGCAAGGTCGAAGAAGAAGAGCGCCTGAAGCGCGAGGCCGCCGAGGCCGCGGCCCGTGCCGTCGAGGAAGCTCGCCTCAAGGCCGAAGCGGAACGCCTGGCCAAGGAGGCGCCGGTCGAGGCTGCCCCGGCGCCGGTCAAGGACGCCGCTCCGGCCAAGTCGGCCGCCGAAACGCCGGCTACCCGTCGTCCCGCCACCACCGACGCTCCGGTGTCGCCGCGCAACACCAAGGCGATGCAGACCACCGAAGACGAGGAAGAGAGCCCGCGTGGCAAGCTTCTCGCCGCCGCCAAGAAGGTGCGGCCGCCGGTGCCGGCCCCGGTCAAGCGGGCTGGCGAGGACGATCGCCGCAAGGGTCGCCTGACCATCACCGCCGCCCTCAGCGACGACGAGGGCGAGCGCTCGCGTTCGCTCGCCGCGCTGAAGCGCCGCCGCGAGAAGGAACGTCGCGGCCAGCAGACCGGTCCGCGCGAGAAGGTGCTGCGCGAAGTGGTGCTGCCCGAGGCGATCACCATTCAGGAACTGGCCAACCGCATGGCCGAGCGCGCCGTTGACGTCATCCGCCTGCTGATGAAGCAGGGCCAGATGCTCAAGATCAACGACGTCATCGACGCCGATACCGCCGAGCTGATCGCCACCGAGCTTGGCCATTCGGTCAAGCGCGTGTCCGAGGCCGACGTCGAGGAAGGCCTGTTCGCCGCGCCCGACGCCGCCGGCGACACCATGCCGCGGCCGCCGGTCGTTACCATCATGGGCCACGTCGACCACGGCAAGACCAGCTTGCTCGACGCCATCCGCCACGCCAACGTGGTGGCCGGTGAAGCCGGTGGTATCACCCAGCACATCGGCGCCTATCAGGTGACGCAGAACGGTCAGAAGATCACCTTCATCGACACCCCGGGCCACGCCGCCTTCTCGGCCATGCGTGCGCGCGGCGCCAAGGTGACCGACATCGTCGTGCTGGTGGTGGCCGCCGACGACGGCGTCATGCCGCAGACCATCGAAGCCATCGCCCACGCCAAGGCGGCGGGTGTGCCGCTCATCGTTGCCATCAACAAGATCGACAAGCCCGACGCCCATCCCGACCGGGTGCGCACCGAGCTGCTGCGCCACGAGGTGCAGGTCGAATCCATGGGCGGCGACACGCTGGAAGTGGAAGTGTCGGCCAAGGAGCGCACCAACCTCGACAAGCTGCTGGAAGTGATCCTGCTGCAGTCGGAAGTGCTGGAGCTCAAGGCCAATCCCGATCGCGCCGCCGAAGGCATCGTCATCGAAGCCAAGCTCGACAAGGGCCGTGGCCCGGTCGCCTCGGTGCTGGTCGAGCGTGGCACGCTCAAGGTCGGTGACATCGTCGTCGCCGGTTCCGAGTGGGGCCGCGTCCGCGCCCTTATCGACGATCATGCCCAGCAGGTGCAGGACGCCGGCCCGTCGACCCCGGTCGAAGTGCTCGGCTTCCAGGGCACGCCCGAGGCCGGCGACCGCGTCGCCGTCGTCGAGAACGAAGCCCGCGCCCGCGAGATCACCGAATACCGCGCCCGCCAGAAGCGCGAGAACATGCACAAGCGTGTCGCCGGTTCGCGCGGCTCGCTCGAGCAGATGATGAACAAGCTGCAGACCACCGGTCGCAAGGAGTTCCCGCTGGTCGTCAAGACCGACGTGCAGGGCTCGCTCGAAGCCATCATCGCCAGTCTGGAAAAGCTCGGCAACGAGGAAGTGGCAGCCCGCATCATCCACGGCGGCGTCGGTGGCATCACCGAGTCCGACGTGACGCTGGCTTCCGCCTCGGACGCCGCCATCATCGGCTTCAACGTCCGCGCCAACAAGCAGGCCCGCGACGCCGCCGAGCGTGACGGCATCGAGATCCGCTACTACAACATCATCTACAACCTCGTGGATGACGTGAAGGCGGCGATGAGCGGCATGCTGACGCCGGAACGGCGCGAGACCTTCCTCGGCAACGCCGAGATCCTGGAGATCTTCAACATCTCCAAGGTCGGCAAGGTGGCCGGCTGTCGCGTTACCGAAGGCGTGGTCGAACGCGGTGCGTCCGTCCGCCTCATCCGCGACAACGTGGTTATCCACGAAGGCAAGCTCGGCACGCTCAAGCGCTTCAAGGACGACGTCAAGGAAGTCCACGCCGGTCAGGAATGCGGCATGAACTTCGAGGCCTATCAGGACATGCGCTCCGGCGACGTCATCGAGTGCTTCCGCGTCGAGGAAATCGCCCGGACGCTGTGATCGGCCAACTCACGATCTGGAAGCGGCGCCCGGACGATGCTCCGGCGCCGCTTCGCCTTTTCTGAAGGACTTCTGTAATGGTTCAACACGGACGATCGGCCGGCGAGGTCCGCCCCCCGTCGCAGCGTCAGCTCAGGGTCGGTGAACTTATCCGTCACGCCGTCGCCGAGCTCCTGGCGCGCGGCGAGATCATGGACGACGAGGTCAGCCGGCTGATGATCACCGTGCCCGAGGTGCGCGTCAGCCCCGACCTGCGCAACGCCACCGTCTACATCACCCCGCTGGGCGGCGGCGACCACAAGGTGGCCGAGAAGGCCATGGCTCGCCATGCCCGCTTCATCCGCGGTCAGGTGGCCCACAAGATCAATCTGCGCTTCGCCCCCGAGCTGACGTTCCGCTACGACGACCGCTTCGATGAAAGCGCCCACATCGACGCGCTGCTGCACTCGCCGGACGTGGCGCGCGACCTGGAACGGCCGCAGGGCGACGCGGACGATGACGGCCAGGACTGAGCCTTAGCCGAGCTTCAGCGTCACGACGCCGGCGGCCACCAGCGCCGCCGCCACCAGCCGTCCCCTGCCGACGCGCTCGCCGAGCAGCAGTGCCGACAGGGCGAGGGCGAACAGGATCGACGTCTCGCGCAGCGCCGCCACCAGCGCCACCGGCGCCCGCGTCATCGCCCACAGGGCGACGCCGTAGGAAAGCGTGGTGGCGCCGCCGCCCAGCAGGCCAAGCGCCATCGTCCTGGCGGACAGGGTCGGCCGGTGACCACCCGACAGCACCAGCGCCGCGGTGACGACGGCCGTGCCGACGGCGAGATAGAGCGCATAGGCCGGTGCCGCCCCCGACAGGCGGGCGCCCAGTCCGTCGATCAGCGTATAGGCGGCGATGACGACGGCATTGGCGAGGGCCGACACCACGCCGGCCCGGTGGGCCGTTGCCCCAGCCACCAATGCCAACAGCAGGATGCCGCCGCAGATGCCGGCAACGCCCAGCCACTGCCCCGAGGCGAGGGCCTCGCCGGTGAGCGGCAGGCTCGCCAGCGCCACGATGAGCGGCGCCAGCCCGCGCATCAGCGGGTAGGCAAGGCTCATGTCGGTCAGGCGATAGCTGCGGGCGATCAGCAGATAGTACACCGATTGCAGCGCCACCGAGGCGGCGAGATAGGGCCAGCTCGCCGCCGTCGGCTGCGGCAGCAGCGGCAGCACGAGCGCTGAGATGACGCCAGCACCGACGGCCACGGCCAGCGTCATCGTCAGCTTGTCGGGCGATCGCTTGATGAGGACGTTCCAGCCGGCGTGAACCAGCGCGGCGGCGAGGACGGCGAAGAGGACGGTGATCGGCATCGGTTGGTTCTGCGGCAAAGGTTTTTCCTCGCACGCCCGTCGTGGCGTGGCAAGGGTGGCTTGCCTTCCGACCGGGCTTCGTGTAGGACGCCTCGCTCCGCCGGCTCCGGCCGGTGCCCCCTTCCGCCCCGCCAGGTCCAACTCCTCGTTCGGGCGTCTGTTTCAGGTTCTCTCGTTGAACGGCCGTCTTGCGATCGGGGTTGCTGCAACCGGATCGGCGGCTGTCGCAGGCAAGGCACAAGATGGCAAAGAAAAAAGGTACGGTTCACGGCTGGGTGGTGCTCGACAAGCCGGTCGGCATGACGTCGACGCAGGCGGTCGGCGCCATGAAGCGGCTGTTCGGCACGCCCAAGGCCGGCCACGCCGGCACGCTCGACCCGCTCGCCTCCGGCATGCTGCCCATCGCCCTCGGCGAGGCGACCAAGACGGTTCCCTACGTCATGGACGGCGTCAAGGTCTACCGCTTCACCGTGCGCTGGGGCGCCGAGACCAACACCGACGACACCGAGGGCGAGGTGACCGTCACCTCCGCGCATCGCCCGACAGCCGACGACATCGACGCCGTGCTCGACGAATTCGAGGGCGAGATCATGCAGACGCCGCCGGTCTTCTCGGCCATCAAGATCGACGGCAACCGCGCCTACGATCTCGCCCGCGCCGGCGAGGAGGTGGTGCTGGAGGCTCGTCCCGTGGTCATCCACCGCCTCGACCTCATCGATTGCCCGGATGCTGATACCGCCGTCTTCGAGGCCGAGTGCGGCAAGGGCACCTACGTCCGCTCGCTGGCCCGCGACATCGGCCGTCGCCTTGGCAGCGCCGGTCACGTCATCGCGTTGCGCCGGCTGTGCGTCAGCCCGTTCGCCGAGGCCGATCTCGTGCCCCTCGCCGACATCGAGGCGGCCAGAGGCAGCGACGAGCCGCAGTCGGTGTACGGCCTGCTGACGCCCGTCGAGGCGGCGCTGGCCGATCTGGCACAGATCAACATCACCGCCGACCAGGCCGTCCGCATCCGCAACGGCAACCCGGTGTTGCTGCGCGGCCGCGACGCGCCGGTTGAAGCCGATGCCGTCGCCGTCTTCACCGGCGGCGAGCTCATCGCCATCGGCACCGTCGAGCACGGCGAGCTCAAGCCGCTGCGCCTGATCCTGCTCAACTGAGCGGCGGTTTGCCGGCGCGATCGCTTGGGACTGGCGTTTCCTCGGGATTTGCTGTAGAGAACGCCCAACCTGATGCATCAGGTCAACCGACCCGGCTGGACGACATCCCGGCCGGGCCATTTTGTATATCCCGACATTAAGGAGACACCGATGTCGATCACGACCGAGCGCAAGGCCGCGCTGATCAAGGAATACGCCACTGCCGAGGGCGACACCGGTTCGCCGGAAGTCCAGGTTGCGGTGCTTTCCGAGCGCATCAACAACCTCACCGAGCATTTCAAGAGCCACGTCAAGGACAACCATTCCCGCCGTGGCCTGCTGAAGCTGGTGAGCCAGCGTCGCCAGCTTCTCGACTACCTGAAGCGCAAGGACGTCGCGCGCTACAACGCGCTGATCGGCCGTCTCGGCCTGCGCCGCTGATCAAACGACTGGCGGGGGCGGTTCCACCGTTCCCGCCGCCTGTCCCGCGGGACGGGCGACGACTATCCCGGCCGGCATCAGCCGGCTGACTTCAACAAGGCGCGGTTCGCCACCTGGGCGACGCGCCGATCCGGTGTGCTCCACGACGGGGGCAGGATTGCCAGCGGCTCGCGCGACGAGCCGCTCGTCGTCTTGCCCGCGGCGGTACGCCGGGCAGAGAACGCAAGAAAGACACACGACATGTTCGAAATCCACAAGGTCGAGATCGACTGGGCCGGCCAGAAGCTGACGCTCGAGACGGGCCGCGTCGCCCGCCAGGCCGATGGCGCCGTGTTCGCCACCCTCGGCGAGACGTCCGTGCTCGCCACCGTGGTCTCCGCCAAGGAGCCCAAGGTCGGTCAGGACTTCTTCCCGCTGACCGTCAACTACCAGGAAAAGGCCTTCGCCGCCGGCAAGATCCCCGGTGGCTTCTTCAAGCGCGAAGGCCGCCCGGCCGAGCACGAAGTGCTGACGTCGCGCCTCATCGACCGCCCGATCCGTCCGCTGTTCCTCGACGGCTACAAGTGCGACACCCAGGTGATCGTCACCGTGCTCTCCCATGACATGGAGAACGCGCCGGACATCCTGGCTCTGGTCGCCGCCTCGGCCGCGCTCACCCTGTCGGGCGTGCCGTTCATGGGCCCGGTGGGCGCTGCCCGCGTCGGCCTCATCGAGGGCGCCTACGTCCTCAATCCGCCGATCGACCGCATGGCCGACTCCAAGCTCGACCTCGTCGTCGCCGGCACCTCCGAAGCCGTGCTGATGGTCGAGTCGGAAGCGCAGGAACTCGACGAAGACACCATGCTCGGTGCCGTCATGTTCGGCCACAAGGGCTTCCAGCCGGTCATCGACGCCATCATCCGCTTGGCCGAGCGCGCCGCCAAGGAGCCGCGCGAGTTCACGCCGGCCGACTCGTCGGAGATCGAACAGGCCGTGCTGGCCATCGCCGAGCAGGATCTGCGCGCCGCCTACAAGATCACCGTCAAGCAGGAGCGTTACGCCGCCGTCGACGCCGCCCGCGCCAAGGTCATGGCCGAGCTGTTCCCGGAAGGCGTCGAGCCGAAGTTCGGCAAGGAAGCCGTCGCCTCGGTTTTCCATGACCTGCAGGCCAAGATCGTCCGCTGGAACATCCTCGACACCGGCACCCGCATCGACGGCCGCGACCTCAAGACCGTCCGTCCGATCGTCGCCCAGGTCGGCGTGCTGCCGCGCGCCCACGGTTCGGCCCTGTTCACCCGCGGTGAGACGCAGGCCCTGGTGGTCGCCACCCTCGGCACCGGCGAAGACGAGCAGATGATCGAGACGCTGGAAGGCACCCGCAAGGAAAACTTCCTGCTGCACTACAACTTCCCGCCCTACTCGGTCGGTGAAACCGGTCGTCTGGGTTCGCCCGGCCGCCGCGAGATCGGCCACGGCAAGCTCGCCTGGCGCGCCATTCACCCGGAACTGCCGGGCAAGCACGAGTTCCCCTACACCATCCGCGTGGTGTCGGAGATCACCGAGTCCAACGGTTCGTCGTCGATGGCCACCGTCTGTGGTTCGTCGCTGGCCCTGATGGACGCCGGCGTGCCGATGAAGGCGCCGACCGCCGGCATCGCCATGGGTCTGATCAAGGAAGGTGAGCGCTTCGCCGTCCTGTCCGACATCCTCGGCGACGAGGACCACCTCGGCGACATGGACTTCAAGGTGGCCGGCACGGCCAACGGCGTCACCTCGCTGCAGATGGACATCAAGATCACCGGCATTACCGAGGAGATCATGAAGGTCGCCCTCGAGCAGGCCAAGGGTGGTCGCACCCACATCCTCGGCGAGATGGCCAAGGCCATCACCGGCGCCCGTTCGTCGCTCGGCGAGCATGCGCCGCGTATCGAAGTGATGAAGATCAACCCGGACAAGATCCGTGAAGTCATCGGTTCGGGCGGCAAGGTCATCCGCGAGATCGTCGAGAAGACCGGCGCCAAGATCGACATTTCCGACGACGGCACCGTCAAGTTCGCTTCGTCCGACATGAAGGCCATCCAGGCCGCCATGAACTGGGTGAAGGGCATCGCCGCCGAGCCGGAAGTGGGCGCCATCTACGAGGGCACCGTCGTCAAGTGCGTCGATTTCGGCGCCTTCGTCAACTTCTTCGGCACCCGTGACGGTCTCGTCCACGTTTCCCAGCTCGCCCCGCAGCGCGTCCAGAACGTCAAGGACGTCGTCAAGGAAGGCGACAAGGTCTGGGTCAAGCTCATGGGCTTCGACGAGCGCGGCAAGGTCCGCCTGTCGATGAAGGTGGTCGATCAGGCCACCGGCAAGGAGCTGGCCAAGGAAGAGAAGACCGAGGAGTGATCCCGGGCTCTCGCCGCTGAATGTTTGCCGCCGGCGCCTC
>CALMMQ010000088.1 GCA_937868725.1 uncultured Pleomorphomonas sp. | reverse complement strand
GCCAGTTCTTCGAGAAGGACCGGGCGCTGGTGCGCCGCTTCCAGAAGATCGACGTCAACGAGCCGACGGTGATCGACGCCATTGAGATCATGAAGGGCCTCAAGCCCTATTTCGAGGAGTTCCACAAGGTCCGCTACACCAACGACGCCATCAAGGCGGCGGTGGAGCTCAGCGCCCGCTATATCAACGACCGCAAGCTGCCGGACAAGGCCATCGACGTCATCGACGAGACCGGCGCCAGCCAGATGCTGCTGCCGGAGAACAAGCGCAAGAAGGTGATCGGCGTCAAGGAGATCGAGGCGACGATCGCCACCATGGCTCGCATCCCGCCGAAGTCGGTGTCCAAGGACGATGCCGAGGTGCTGGAGAACCTGGCCGAGAGCCTCAAGCGCGTCGTCTACGGTCAGGACAAGGCCATCGAGGCGTTGTCGTCGGCGATCAAGCTGGCGCGCGCCGGTCTGCGCGAGCCGGAAAAGCCGATCGGCAACTATCTGTTCTCCGGCCCGACCGGCGTCGGCAAGACCGAGGTGGCCCGCCAGTTGGCCGCCGTGCTCGGCGTGCCCATCCTGCGCTTCGACATGTCGGAGTACATGGAACGGCACACGGTGTCGCGGCTGATCGGCGCGCCTCCGGGCTACGTCGGCTTCGACCAGGGCGGTCTTCTGACCGATGGCGTCGATCAGCATCCGCACTGCGTGCTGCTGCTCGACGAGATCGAGAAGGCGCATCAGGATCTGTTCAATATCCTGTTGCAGGTGATGGACCACGGCAAGCTCACCGACCACAACGGCAAGCAGGTCGATTTCCGCAACGTCATTCTGATCATGACCACCAACGCCGGCGCTACCGACCTGTCCAAGGAGCCGATCGGCTTCAATCGGGTGAAGCGCGAGGGCGACGACACCGAGGCGATCAACCGGCTGTTTACGCCGGAGTTCCGCAACCGTCTCGATGCCATCGTGCCGTTCTCGGCGCTGCCGACCGATGTGGTCCGCTCGGTGGTGCAGAAGTTCGTGATGCAGCTCGAAGCGCAGCTGGCCGATCGCAACGTCACCTTCGAGCTTACCGACGAGGCGATCGATTGGCTGGCGCGCGAAGGCTACGACGAGCGCATGGGGGCCCGGCCGCTCGGCCGCGTCATCCAGGAGCACATCAAGCGGCCGCTGGCCGACGCGGTGCTGTTCGGCGTGCTGAAGAAGGGCGGCACCGTCAAGGTGTCGGTGGAAGCGAAGGAGGGAGGGGCCACCGGCCTCAAGCTCGATTGCATCCCCGATCCAGCCCTGAAGCGCAAGGTGGACGAGGTTGACGCCAAGGCGCCGGACGCGCCGGCCAAGCCGAAGCGCAAGCCGCGTCAGGCCGCCAAGGCCGAGTGACGGCCAGCGCCATGTAAATGTTGCCAAGGGACGGCGGTCGGAGGAAACTCCGGCCGCCGTTGCCGTTTGAAGCGGCGCGGTCATCGCCTTCAGGAGATTGCACGTGCAGACCATCGGCCTCATCGGCGGCATGAGCTGGGAAAGCTCGGCCGAATACTACCGGATCATCAACGAGGACGTCCGGCACCGGCTGGGCGCCTCGCATTCGGCCAGAAGTTTGATGTGGTCGATGGATTTCGCCGAGATCGAGCGGTTGCAGCATGCCGGCGACTGGGCGGCGCTCACCGCGCTGATGGTGGCGGCGGCGCGCCATCTCGAAGCCGGCGGCGCCGACTTCATCGTCATCTGCACCAACACCATGCACCGCATGGCCGAGGAAGTCGCCGCCGCCGTGGCCATCCCGCTGCTGCACATCGTCGACCCGACGGCCGAGGCCATCGGCCGGGCCGGCCTGACGCGCGTCGGCCTTCTCGGCACGGCCTTCACCATGGAGCAGGACTTCTACAAGGGCCGGCTGGCGACGCGCTTCGGCCTTGAGGTGCTGACGCCGGACGCCGACGACCGGCGGCAGGTGCACGACATCATCTATCGCGAACTGGTGGCCGGCGTGGTGCGCGACGCGTCCCGGCAGGTCTATCGCGACGTCATCGCCCGCCTGGTGGCGCGCGGCGCCGAGGCGATCATTCTCGGCTGTACCGAGATCATGCTGCTGGTCCGCCCCGAAGACAGCGCCGTGCCGGTGTTCGACACGACGGAGTTGCACGCCCGCGCCGCCGTCGAGCGGGCGCTGGCCTGATCCGGCATCAGACGCCGCCGGGGATCTTGTTGCGCATGGCGTCGCGGCGGTCGAAGAACTCGCCGTCGACGGAGAAGAAGCCGTCGCCGCGGGCGTGGATGATGCGCCGCTCGTCGCGCTTGTCGTCGATGTGGGCGTGGATACCCTGCAGCACGACGATGGAATATTTCTCGATGATGTCGACGACGCGGCACTCGATGTTGACGAGGCATTCGCGGATCAGCGGCGCCCGCACCTCGCGGGCGGCGACCGGCGTCAGGCCGTATTTTTCGAACTTGTCGACGGCCTTGCCGGACACCGTGCCGACGCCGATCACCTGATCGATGAGGTCGATGGTGGGGACGGCGATGACGCATTCGCCGCTTTCCACCAGCGCGGCGTATGAATGGTTCCACGCCCCGGTGGTGATGGCGAACTGGGCGGAGAAATCGACGACCATGGTCCAGCTGATGGCCATGACGTTGGCGCGGGCGCCGTCGCTGGTGGTGATCAGCACCACCGGGCCGGGCTCGATGAAGGTGAATGCCTTGCTGAGTTCGAGGCTTTTCATGACAGCTTCCAGCGGTTGCGGGCTGCGGCCATCATAGGTCCGTGTGGCGGCGTTGTCATGGCCGCCTGCCGTCGATCACGCACCTTGCCCCATACGTATAATCCCAAAGCCGTGCTTCCGTTTTGGGCGGGGCACCCCGATAGTCGCCGTGACGAAGCGGTCACGGGAGGGGCCTCGTTGCGCATCGCCTTCATTTCCGACATCCACGCCAACCTGCAGGCGCTCGAAGCGGTGCTGGCCGTCATCGATGCCGAGGGCGCCGACCGGCTCGTCTGTCTCGGCGACATCGTCGGCTATGGCGCCGATCCGCAGGCGTGCGTCGAGCTCATTGCCGAACGGGCACGCGGTGGGGCGATCGTCGTCAAGGGCAACCACGACGCCGCCGTGGCCAACGGTGTGGCCGGCATGTCGCGGCACGCCGCCAGCGCCATCACCTGGACGGTGGAGCAGCTCGACGGCGCGGCGCGGGCCTTTCTCGCCGATCTGCCGCTGGCCGAGGCGGAGGACGACCGGCTTTACGTCCACGCCAGTCCGGCCGAGCCGCTGTCCTGGCCTTACATTCTCGAGACCGCCGACGCCTTCGCCGCCTTCAGTGCCACCGAGGCGCGGCTGACGTTCGTCGGCCACAGCCATCTGCCGGTGCTGTTCCACACGCTGGCCGGCGCCCTCTATACCGGCAAGACGCTGAGCTTCCGGCCGGATGGCGAGGCGGAAGTGCCGCTCGCTGCCATCCGCCGCTACATCGCCGTGCTGCCGTCGGTGGGGCAGCCGCGCGACGGCAATCCGGCGGCCGGTTGGGGCCTCTACGACAGCGGCAGCGAAACCTTCGCCTGGCGCCGCGTTGGCTATGATGTCGCCACCGCCCAGGAGCGCATCCGGGCGGCCGGTCTGCCGGATCGGCTGTGGATGCGCCTCGAGCTCGGGCGCTGACCATGGCTGATCCGCTGGCGCTGCACGAGGGCATGGACATCGACGGCTACCGGCTGATGGACAAGCTGGCGGTTGGCGGCATGGGGGCGGTCTGGCGTGTCTCCCACCCCGACCACGCCGAAACGCTGGTCATGAAGACGCCGTTCCTGAAGTCGGGCGCCGATGTCTCGACCATCATCGGCTACGAGACCGAGGAGATGGTGTTGAAGCGGCTGTCCGGCCGCCACGTGCCGCGCTTCGTTGCCGCCGGTGATCTGCGGGCGCGGCCATATCTGGTCATGGAACTGGTCGAGGGCGATACGCTGGAAAGCCGGCTTGGCGACGAGCCGATGGAGGCGGCCGAGGTGGCACGGCTCGGGGCGCTGGTGGCGGAAGCGCTCGACAGCCTGCACCGCCAGGGCGTCGTCCACCTCGACCTCAAGCCGGGCAACGTCATCCTGTCCCGGCGCGGCGCTGTGCTGATCGATTTCGGCCTCGCCCGCCACGAAAAGCTGCCGGACCTGCTTGGCGAGGAGAGCGATGACCCCATGGGCTCGCCGGCCACCATCTCGCCCGAACAGTTGTGCGGCGATCGCAGCCGGCCGGAAAGCGACCTCTTCGCTCTCGGCGTCATCCTGTTCCGCCTGGCTACCGGCCAATACCCTTTCGACGAGCCGACGACGCTGGCCGGCCAGAAGCGTCGGCTGTACCGACCGCCAGTGCCGCCCGTGAGCCTCAATGCCAAGGTGCCGCCCTGGCTGCAGGAGATCGTGCTGCGCTGCCTTGAGGTCGATCCCGGTGCCCGTTACGCCTCGGCTGGTCAATTGCTGTTTGACCTCAACCATCCTGAACAGGTGTCGCTCACCGAGCGGGCCGAGCGCCATCGCGAGGGTGGGCCGCTGGCGCGCCTTGCCGCCTGGTGGCGCGGCCGCGATCTTGGCCAGCGGCCGCCGAGCCGGGTGGCGCCATCGCGGCGGGCCTCGTCGGCGCCGGTGATCGTCGTGGCCGTCGATCTCGCGCACGGGGCCGATCCGCTGGCACTGGCGGTGCGCGAACATCTGGCACGGGTGATCGCCACCGAGGACGGCGCCCGCATCGCCTGTCTGACGGTGCTGCGGACCCGCCTCGTCGGCGAGGACCCACTGCGCGACGCGGCGGGCCGCAATCCGTATGTTGTCCGGCTGATCGCCCTCAAGGACTGGGCCCATCCGCTCGGGCTCGGCGAGGACCGGCTGAGCTTCCACGTCGTCGAGGCGGTCGATCCGGGCTCGGCCATTCTCGACTATGTGCGGCTCAACCGCGCCGACCACGTGGTGATGGGGGCGCGCGGCGCCGGGGCGCTGCGGCGCCATCTCGGCTCGGTGTCGTCGGCGGTGGTGGCCGGGGCGGCCTGTACGGTGACGGTGGTCCGGCGCAAGGAGGATGACGACGCGGCGCCGGACGCCCGCGCGGGCGAGGGTCTCGGCTAAACTTTGCCCACAGCAGCCATTTTTTCCTTGCTCCGCTCCGGGTGGTCGGGTCTTATCGGCCCCAGGGAGCGCCGCTCGATTCCGGTTGCCGGTATCCCCGTCTTCATCTTTAGGTCAATGATACCCAACAGCGGGAGGCGCGCATGGCCGAAGCCGAGTCCACCGTGCACGAGCCTGTCCACGAACATCCCCATCCCGAACTCCGGACCGAGGACGGCAAACTGTCCGGCGATTTCCTCGATGCCATCTCGGCGGCCATCGAGGCGGGCGACAGGCCGCACCTCTGCGAACTCGTCGCCGATCTGCACGAGGCCGACGTCGGCGACATTCTCGAGGCGCTGTCGCCGGACGAACAGGCCCCGTTCGTCACCTTGCTGGGCGATGCTTTCGACTACACGGCCCTGACCGAGGTCGACGAGAGCGTCCGTGTCCGCGTCATTGAGGAACTGCCGACCGAGGCGGTGGCCGAGGGGGTGCGCGAACTCGATTCCGACGATGCCGTCTACATTCTCGAGGACCTCGACAACGAGGACCAGAACAAGATTCTGGCCCAACTGCCGTTCCAGGATCGGTTGGCGCTGCGCCGGTCGCTGGATTTTCCCGAAGAGACGGCCGGTCGGCGCATGCAGACCGACTTCATCGCCGTGCCGCAGTTCTGGACGGTGGGCCAGACCACCGATTTCCTGCGCGAGCACGAGGATCTGCCCGACGAGTTCTATGAGGTGTTCGTCGTCGATCCCGGGCTGCACTTTGTCGGCGCCGTCGCCCTCAACCGGTTGCTCCGGGCAGCGCGCATCACCCGTATCGACGAGGTGATGAACGATGAGCGGCAGATGGTGTCGGCCACCGACGACCAGGAAGAAGTGGCGCGCATGTTCGAGCGCTACAATCTGGTTTCGGTGGCCGTCGTCGACGAGGCCGAGCGGCTGGTCGGCGTCATCACCGTCGACGATATCGTCGATGTCATCCAGGCGGAAGCGGAAGAGGACATGCGGGCGCTGGCCGGCGTCGGCGACGAGGAAATTTCCGACAGCGTGCTGGCCACCATCCGGACGCGCTGGCTGTGGCTGGTGGTCAACCTCGCCACCGCCTTCATGGCCTCCTTCGTCATCGGCCTGTTCGACGGCGCCATCGAGAAGATGGTGGCGCTGGCGGTGCTGATGCCGATCGTCGCCTCGCAGGGCGGCAACGCCGCCACCCAGACCATGACCGTGACGGTGCGGGCGCTCGCCACGCGCGAGCTCGACTCCAACAATGTCTGGCGCATTTTCGGTCGAGAATTAAGCGTCGGTTTACTGAATGGTATGAGTTTCGCGCTCATCGTAGGGACGATTGCCAGCTTCTGGTACGGCGACGTCATGCTGGGCGTGGTGTTCGGACTGGCAATGACGACAAACCTCGTGGCCGCAGCGCTCGGGGGCATGTTGATCCCGCTTGGGCTTAACTGGCTGAAGATCGATCCGGCCGTCGCCTCGGGAGCCTTCGTGACCACCGTGACCGATGTGGTCGGATTTGCTTCGTTCCTCGGTCTGGCAACATGGATACTCACTGGCTGAAACTCACCGGAACAAAGGGCGCGCCGCGCAAGCGCGGGCGGCGGCGCCAGAACTGGCTGGCCCGGCTGGGCCAGAAGTTGGGTCTGAAGCGTCGGCGTGTCGCCGGCCGGGCGGTGGCAAAAAAGGCCGTCGCGTCCCGACCGGCCACCGGTCTCGGCTTCCGCGTCGCTCGTCTGGTCAACCCCATCGCGCTCGGCGCCATGGCCCTCGGGCTGGCGTCGTGCTCGTTCTTCTTCGACTACGAGCCGCCGGGGCCGGAAGCCTTCCCCATCAAGGGCATCGACGTCTCGTACTACCAGGAAGACATCGACTGGCAGAAGGTCCGCCGCTCCAACACCTCGTTCGCCTGGATCAAGGTGACCGAGGGCGGCGACTGGTCCGACCCGAAGTTCGAGCAGAACTGGTACGAGGCGGCCGCAGCCGGCGTGGCGCGCGGCGCCTATCACTTCTGGTATTTCTGCCGTCCGGCCCAGGAGCAGGTGAGCTGGTTCATCGAGCACGTGCCCTATGATCCCAACGCCCTGCCGCCGGTGCTCGACATGGAGTGGACGGCCTCCAAGACCTGTCCCGACCGGCCGTCGCGGGCGACGGTGCTGTCGGAGATGAAGATCTGGCTCGACGCCATCGAAGCCTATTACGGCAAGCGGCCGGTCATCTACACCTCGGTCGACTTCTACCGCGACCGCCTGCGCGGCGCCTTCCCCGACTATCACATGTGGGTGCGCTCGGTGCGCGGCCACCCGATGATCCGCTACGGCGATCTCAAGTGGCACTTCTGGCAGCACACCGAGGATGGCCGCATCGCTGGCATCCGCGGCCGGGTCGACCGCAACGTCTTCTACGGCACCAAGGGTGAATGGCAGGAATTCCTGGCCGGCGAGCTCAAGCCCGAGGATTGAGCAGACTTGCACGAAACGCCGGCTTCCGGCCGGCGGCCGATCATGAGACAAGAGCAACAATGGCCGGCGTCAGGCAGCAGCCTTCCGCCGGCTTCTTGCATGGGAGACAAGGATGAAGCTGACCGCCCTGATCGCCGCCGGCCTGTTGGTCGGTTCCGTTGCCACGGCCGCCGCCGAAGACAACCCGGCCGTGCCGACCAAGGCGGATCGGGCGGCCATCGCCAAGTGCGTCAAGGACACAACCGAATACGGCGGCACCATGGAAAAGTGCATCGGCATCATCGCCGATCCCTGCCTGGCTGAGCCGGGGACCGACAACGACGTGCTGATGACCGCCTGCCTCGACCGCGAGGCGACCATCTGGGACGACCGTCTCAACGACCACTACCGGGCGCTGATGGCGGGCCTCGACGACGAGCGCAAGGGCAAGCTCAAGGCGCAGCAGAAGCAGTGGATCAACCTGCGCGACCAGACCTGCGAGATGGAGGCCTCGTTCTGGGACGGCGGCACCGGCGCCAGCACGGCGGCCACGCGCTGCTTCATGCGCGAGACGGCCAGCCGGGCCATCACGCTCAACGGCTTCCTCGGCTATCTCGATCAGTGAGCCTTAAACATCGCGTCGATTGAGATTTGCGAAACAGTCGCCGTGCCACTAGATATGAACGACAGAGAGTTCCCCTGGGCTTCGGACGTGTCCGTGGCCGCACACGCAAAGAAGGTCCCCATGATTTCCAAGGATCAGGCTTACAACCGCCTCGACGACGAAGAGGAAGAAAAGGAAGAGAAGGGCAAGGAAGCCCCGGCGGCGCCCCAGGTCGACAAGTATCTCTTCCAGTCGCGCACGGTGCTGATCACCGGGCAGGTCTCTCAGGAAATGGCCAAGGACGTCACGGCGCGCCTCCTGGCGCTCGCCGAAGCCAGCCAGACCGACCCGATCACCGTCATCGTCTCCTCGCCGGGTGGCCACGTCGAGTCGGGCGACATGATCCATGACATGATCCGCTTCGTGGCGGCGCCGGTGAACGTCATCGGTACCGGCTGGGTGGCCAGCGCCGGCGCGCTGATCTACGTGTCGGTGCCCAGGGAGCGCCGCTTCTGCACCCCCAACACCCGCTTCCTGCTGCATCAGCCGTCCGGCGGCACCGGCGGCATGGCGACCGACATCGAGATCCAGGCGCGCGAGATTCTCAAGATGCGCGATCGCCTCAACAAGATTTTCTCGGTGGCTACCGGCCAGCCGGTCGAGCGCATCGAGAAGGACACCGATCGCGACTACTGGATGAGCGCCGAAGAGGCGATCGAATACGGCCTCGTCGGCAAGATCGTCCACGAGGCGAGCGAAGTCGCCTGACGCCATCACGACGTGTTCACGATCGGCCCGGTTGCCCCCAGCGACCGGGCCGTTTCGTTTGGTCGGCGTTGCGAGCGATGGACCGGCGAGCGGCGAGGCGCTATCGTCAGGCCCGACTCGGCGTGCCTGGCCGCCACGATGCTGTCCCCAGGGAGGAACGGATGATCGGCTTCAGAATGGTCGCCTTCTCGGGGCTGGCGGTGATCCTCGCGGCGCCGGCGTTGGCGCAGTCGGCCAGCCCCTACGACATGACCTACAAGCTGCGGGCCGGCGCGGCGGTGCCGCTCTATGCCGACATGTCCGACAAGGCAGCGCACAAGGGATCGTTGCCGGGCGACGCCAAGGGCATCGTGCTACGCTGGTGCCGCGACGAAATTCCGTTTGGCTCCTGGCAGTTCGGCAGTCACGCCACGCAGATGAAGCTGCTCGACACGCGCTGGTGCGAGGTCTCCTTCAAGGGGCTCGTCGGCGATGTGCCTGGATCGGTGCTCGAGCCGCAATGACGTTGTATTGCCAGGACTGCCACGGGTGGAACGGGGCCGGTGCGCCGGCCATGAACGCGATCGGCCGCCGGCCGGTCGGCGCAATGAGGTGAGGGCGCCCCGGTCATGTTCTATGTGCTCTCCAAGCTCAGTTTCCTGATCCTGCGGCCGTCGAACGCCTTCATCGTCGCCATGCTCGTCGGCCTGCTGCTGCGGACGCGGGCGCGGTCGCGGCGGCGTGGCACGGAGCTGTTCGGGCTGGCGCTGATGCTGATGGTGCTGGCGGCCTGGTCCGGCCTCGGCTCGGCGCTGATCAAGCCGCTCGAGGATCGCTTCGCGGAGCCGGCGGCGCCGGAGAAGCTGCATCCGCGCGGCATCATCGTGCTCGGCGGCGTCATCGATACCGACCTGTCGGTCAGCCGGGGCACGGCCGAGCTGATCGACGGCGCCGAGCGGCTGGTGGTCACCGCCCGGCTGGCCCGCCTCTATCCCGATGCCAAGGTGATCTACTCGGGCGGGTCGGGCAATCTCACCGACGATGGCGGCACGCCGGAGGCCGACTTCGCCTATGATCTCCTGATGAGCTTCGGCATCGCTCCCGAGCGCATCCTCACCGAGCGGCATTCGCGCAACACGCTGGAAAACGCCCGCATGACGCTGGATCTGGCCCAGCCGCAGCCCAACGACCGCTGGATTCTGGTGACGTCGGCCTTCCACATGCCGCGGGCCATGGGCACGTTCCGCGCCGCCGGCTGGAGCGGGTTGACCGCCTGGCCGGTCGACCATCGCACGCCGGTGGAAATGCACCTTCTCGAGCATCAGTCGGCCAGCGAGGGGCTGGCGCTGACCGATCTCGCCGTCAAGGAGTGGATCGGTCTCGCCGCCTATCGCTTCGCCGGCTACACGGACTCGCTGCTGCCGGCGCCGTGAGGCCGGCTTAGAAGTCGTCGTCCTCGTCGTCGAGGAGATCGAGGTCCGTCGCGGTGGCGGCGAACACCGGCATGGCCTCGCCCTCGGCCAGCAGGCGGATGCGATAGAGGCCGCGCAGCCGGTCGGGATCGCACGGCTTGCCCTTGCGCAGCAGCACCAGCTTGCCATCCTTGGCCATGCGGACGGCTTCGTCCTTGATCGGCTTCATCAGCTGACGCCACTTCTTCTCGTCCTTGCCGACGATGGCGCGGGCGATGTCGCCGGGATCGGCGCCGCGCTTGGCGGGGGCGGCGCTGGCGTGGGACAGCATCACCTCGCGGATGGTGCCGGCCTTGACGTGGTGCGGATCGATGTCGGTCAACTGTTTTCCCTCATGATGCGGGCGCTGTCGGACGTGAACTGCCGACGCAGCAGGATCAGGCCAATGAATGTCGAGCTGGCGATCAGCGCCCACGGGCCAAGGAAGCAGCCGAGGAAACCGATCGACATGAAGAAGGCGCGCAGGCCCCGGTTGAAGTTGGTGCCGGCGGCGATGGCGATGGCGGTGGCGCGGGCGATGGCCTTTTCCATCTCCGGCGTACCGACGAACGACGGCGGTGGCAGGGCGCCGATCAGGATCGAGGCGAAGTTGAACATGCGGTAGGCCCAGCCGAACTTGAAGAAGGCGTAGGCGTACATGCCGAGCAGGCCGATCACCTTGTACTCGAACAGCGCGCGGTCGGTTTCGGTGAACAGCGAGATGGCGCTGACCACGCCGACGGCGTGATCGGCGGAGTTGAGCAGCGTGAAGCCGCCGCCGATGGCGATCAGCGAGGTCGAGGCGAAGAAGGCGGTGCCGTTCTGCAGGCCGGCGATGATGCCGGTGTCGACCATCCGGAGCTCGCGGCCGGCGGCCTGGCGCACCCAGTGCCGGCGCGCCTCATTGATGAAGTGGTTGACCGAGCGCCCGCTCCACGGGCTCTTCTCTGTGACCCAGCCCTGACCGAACCAGACGCAGGTGAACCAGACGGCGGCGGCGATGTCGAGAAGGCTCAGTGATTGCATGTCGATCCGGCCTCCTTGCGTCGCCGGTCCGCTCGGCCGATTCCCAGCCCTCGGTGAAACAGGGGTAGCATGAACGCCGCCGACCACCAACTTCGGCGCGCGGGCGTCGGTTTCGGTGCGATCAGCTCGCGTCGGCCTCGGCTTCCTCGTATTCGGCCGACAGGATCAGCCACTCTTCCTCGGAGGTGTCGAGGCTGCGCACGGCGTCGGCCCGCTCCTTGGAGAGGCGGGCGCCCTTCTGCGGATCGGCGGTGAACAGGGCTGGGTCGGCGAGGGCGGCGTCGATGCGGGCGATGGTCCGGCGCAGCTTTTCCATCTCGGCCTCGATGCCCTGGATGCGCTTCCTGAGCGGGGCGAGCTGGGCCCGGCGCTCGGCGGCGAGGCGTCGGCGGTCGGCGTTGGTCAGCTTGGCGTCGTCGGCCTTGGCCGCGCCACGCTCGCCCTGGTCGGGGCCGGCGATGACGTAACGTTTGTAGTCATCCATGTCGCCGTCGAACGGCGTCACCTTGCCGTCGGCCACCAGCCATAACCGGTCCATGGTGGCCTCGACGAGATGGCGGTCATGGCTGATCAGGATCACCGCGCCCTCGAAGTCGTTGAGCGCTTCGATGAGGCTTTCGCGGCTGTCGATGTCGAGGTGGTTGGTCGGCTCGTCGAGGATCAGCAGGTTGGGGCCGTGGAAGGTGGCAAGGCCGAGCAGCAGCCGCGCCTTCTCGCCGCCGGACAGTTCGCGGGCCGGCGTATCCATCTTGGAGCTGTCGAGGCCCATCTGGGCCACGCGGGAACGCACGCGGGCGTCGGGCGCGTCGAGCATCAGCCGGCGCACGTGGGCGACGGCGCTTTCGTCCGGATGCAGTTCGTCGAGCTGGTGCTGGGCGAAGAAGGCGATTTCGATCTTGCTGGCCTTGGTGATGTCGCCGGCCATCGGCTCAAGCCGGTCGGCAATGGCCTTGGCAAAGGTCGACTTGCCGTTGCCGTTCTTGCCGAGCAGGGCAATGCGGTCGTCGTCGTCGATGCGCAGCGTCAGATTCTTCAGCACCGGCTTGTCCGGCTCGTAGCCAAGGCTGACCTTGTTGTAGACGACGATGGGCGGGGCCAGCTTGACCTTGGGTTCGGGAAAGCTGATCGGCTGGACGTGATCTTCGACGATGGCGCCGATGACGTCGAGCTTCTCCAGCATCTTGATGCGCGACTGGGCCTGCGTCGCCTTGGACGCCTTGTAGCGGAAGCGATCGACGAACGACTGCAGGTGCTTGCGCCGCGCGTCCATCTTCTCGCGCATCTTCTCCTGCAGGATCATCTTTTCCTGGCGCTGGCGGGCGAACGAGGTGTAGCCGCCGGTCCACAGCGTCAGCTTGCCTTCCGACAGGTGGCAGATGTGGCCGACGGCGCTGTCGAGCAGGTCGCGGTCGTGGGAGATCAGCACGACGGTGTAGGGGTAGCGCTGGACGTAGTTGGTCAGCCAGAGCGTGCCTTCGAGGTCGAGGTAGTTGGTCGGCTCGTCGAGCAGCAGCAGGTCGGGGGCCATGAACAGCACGGCGGCCAGCGCCACGCGCATGCGCCAGCCGCCGGAGAAGTCGGCGCAGGGTCGCCTCTGGTCGGCGGCGTCGAAGCCGAGACCGGCCAGAATGGTGGCGGCGCGCGCTTCGGCCGAATGAGCCTCGATGTCTGCGAGGCGCACCTGGATGTCGGCGATGCGGTGCGGGTCGAGCGCCGTTTCCGCCTCCGCCAGCAGGGCGGTGCGTTCGACGTCGGCGGCCAGCACGAAATCGATGAGCGAGATGTCCGACCCCGGCGCTTCCTGGGCGACGCGGCCGATGCGGGCGCCGCGCGTCAGCTCGATCGAGCCGCTTTCGGGCGACAGCTCGCCGGCGATCAGGTTGAACAGCGTCGTCTTGCCGGTGCCGTTGCGACCGACCAGGCCCACCTTGGCGCCGTCATGGATGGTGACGGCGGCGTTTTCGATGAGCGTTCGGCCGCCGATGCGGAAGGTGAGGTCGGAGATCTGAAGCATGGCGGGGATTTCGCCCGAACGGACAGGAAAGGCAAGACGGGTGGCGCCGATTTTCGCATCACTGTCGACTTTTCGTCCTTGCCGGGCGGCGGGGCAGGTATAGCTTCAGCCGTCGCTGTCCGATCTCAGAACCTTTGGAAGCCGCGCTCGATGAAAACCGTCTATTCGCCCCGTCACCGCCTGCACGCCGACAATCAGGAACTCAACGCCGGGGCCATCCTGCCGGCCTTCGAACTGCCGGCGCGCGTCGATTTCATTCTCGATCGCATCCGGGCCGTTGGCCTCGGGCCGGTGCTTGAAGCGGCGCCGCACGACGTGGTGGCCGCCGCCGCCGGCGTCCACGATCGCGGCTATCTCGACTTCATGGCCGACTTCTGGCGGCTGTGGCTGGCCGAGGGGCGGACCGGTCCGACCATGCCCTACGTCTGGCCGGCCCGTGGCCAGCGCGATATCCGGCCCGACCACGTCAACGGCCTGATGGGCTACTACTCCTTTGACGGCGGCGCCTCGTTCGTCGCGGGCACGTGGGAAGCCGTGCAATCGGCAGCCGCGAGCGCGCTTACCGCCGCCGATCTGATCATCGCCGGCGAGAGGGCCGCCTACGCCCTGTGCCGGCCGCCGGGTCATCACGCCGGCAGGTCGACCATGGGCGGCTACTGCTTCATCAACAACGCCGCGACGGCGGCGCAGTGGTTCCTCGATCACGGCGCGGCGCGCGTCTCCATCCTCGACATCGACTACCACCACGGCAACGGCACGCAGGAGATCTTCTACGAGCGCGCCGACGTGCAGATGATCAATCTGCACGCCGATACGGCGGTCGCCTATCCGTTCTTCTCCGGCCGGGCCGACGAGCGCGGCGCCGGGGCCGGCGAGGGCTTCACCCACAATTTTCCCATGCCGTTCGGCACCGGCTTCGACCTCTGGGGCGACAGCCTGGAAGCGGCCTGCCGGCTGATCGACGGCTACGGCCCCGATGTCGTTGTCGTCTCCATGGGCCTCGACACCTTCGAGGGCGACCCGATCAGCAAGTTCAAGCTGAGGCGCGACGACTATCCGCGCATCGGGGCGCGGATCGCCCGGCTCAACCGGCCGACGCTGGTGGTGCAGGAGGGCGGCTATGCCGTCGCCGATATCGGCTACAACGCTGTCGGGGTGCTGACCGGGCTCGAAGGCCGCTGACGCTATTTGTCAGCAGCGCTCCTGCCATGTCCTGACCGTGGCCGGGGCTATCCATGGCCATCCCGGACACGGAAAGCAGGGAGGAAGCAATGATCGACCACATGGGTATCGGCGTCAGCGATTTCGACAAGTCCAAGGCCTTCTACGACGCGGCGCTGGCGCCGCTCGGTATCGCCGTGGTGATGAGCGTCTCGGCGGCGGAAACGGGCAACTTCGCCCACGCCGGCTATGGCGAAGCCGGCAAGCCGGACTTCTGGATTGGCGGCGGTCGGCCGGCGGGCGAAAAGACGCATTGCCACGTCGCCTTCGTCGCCAAGGACCGGGCGATGGTGCGCGCCTTCTACGCCGCGGCCATGGCGGCTGGTGGCGTCGACAACGGCGGGCCGGGCCTCCGGCCGCACTATCACCCCAACTACTACGGCGCCTTCGTCTTCGACCCCGACGGCAACAACATCGAGGCTGTTTGCCATCTGCCGGAATGACGGCGACGTCCAGCCGGGCGGCGGCCGTCGTTCTAGAGCATCCGCCGATCATGTTGAAACAACATGGTCGACAAGCGGCTGCTCAACTTATTGAATCTGGAGCGATTTCTTGTCGACCTGA
>CALMMQ010000087.1 GCA_937868725.1 uncultured Pleomorphomonas sp. | reverse complement strand
ATCGTGCCGATGTTGCAGTGCGGCTTCGTCCGCGAAAACTTTTCCTTGGCCATCGGATTACTCCATTTGTCTTTTCAAGAGGGTTTCAACTGAGGTTGGGGGATCAGGCGTACTTGGCCTGAACCTCCTGGGCAACCGCAGCCGGAACCTGCTCGTAGTGGTCGAACTGCATGGTGTAGCTGGCGCGTCCCTGGCTCATCGAACGGAGCTGGTTCACGTAGCCGAACATGTTGGCGAGCGGCACGAAGGCCGTGATGACATTGGCGTTGCCGCGCATGTCCTGGCCCTGGATCTGGCCGCGCCGCGAGTTGAGGTCGCCGATGACAGAACCGACGTACTCTTCCGGCGAGACGCATTCGACCTTCATCACCGGCTCAAGCAGGGCCGGCGAGGCCTTTTCGATGGCTTCGCGCAGAGCAGCGCGCGAGGCGATTTCGAAGGCGATGGCCGAGGAGTCGACTTCGTGGTAGGCGCCGTCGATCAGGGTGACCTTGACGTCGACAACCGGGAAGCCGGCGAGCGGACCCGACGACATGACCGAGTTGAGGCCCTTTTCGACACCGGGGATGTATTCCTTGGGAACCACGCCACCGATGATCTTGTTCTCGAAGGTGAAGCCAGCGCCGACTTCATTCGGCTCGACGATGAACTTGACCTTGGCGAACTGGCCGGTACCACCGGTCTGCTTCTTGTGGGTGTAATCGACTTCGGTCGCCTTGCGGATGGTCTCGCGGTAGGCAACCTGCGGCGCGCCGACGTTCACCTTGATGTTGTGCGGCGGACGACGCAGGATGTCGATCTTGATGTCGAGGTGCAGTTCGCCCATGCCCTTGATGATCGTCTGGCCCGACTCCTGGTCGGTCGAGACGCGGAAGGACGGGTCTTCGGAAGCGAGCTTCTGCAGAGCAATGGAGAGCTTCTCCTGCTCGGCCTTGGTCGCCGCCTCGACAGCCATCTCGATGACGGGTTCGGGGAACTCCATCTTCTCGAGGATGACCGGCTTCTGCGGGTCGCACAGCGTGTCGCCGGTGCGGGTGTCCTTGAGACCGACGAAAGCGACGATGTCGCCGGCGCGGGCCTCATCAACGTCCTCGCGGGTGTCGGCGTGCATCTGGACCATGCGGCCGATGCGCTCGCGCTTCTCGCGGGTCGAGTTGAGGACGGTGGCACCCTTGTTGAGCACGCCCGAGTAGACGCGGGCGAAGGTCAGCACGCCATACGGATCTTCGATGATCTTGAAGGCCAGCATGGACAGCGGCTCGTCGTCCGACGAATGACGAACGATTTCTTCTTCGGTCTTCGGGTCGATACCCTTGGTCGGCGGCACATCGACCGGCGACGGCAGGAAGTCGACGACGGCGTCGAGCAGCGTCTGCACGCCCTTGTTCTTGAAGGCCGAGCCAGCCAGAACCGGGAACCAGGCCGAAACCAGAACCGCCTTGCGGATCAGCTTCTTCAGGGTCGCCTCGTCGGGCTCGACGCCCTCGAGGTAGGCTTCCATGGCAGCGTCGTCCATCTCGACGGCGGCTTCGATCAGCTCGCCACGCGCTTCCTTGGCGCGCTCGACCAGATCAGCCGGGATCTCTTCGTCGTGGAACTTGGCACCAAGCTGCTCGTCTTCCCAGACAACCGCCTTCATGCGGATGAGGTCGACGACGCCCTTGAAGCTCGACTCGGCACCAATCGGCAGCTGCAGGGCAACCGGACGCGCCCCGAGGCGGGTCTTGATGTCGCTCAGGCACTGGTCGAAGTTGGCACCCGTCTTGTCCATCTTGTTGCAGAAGACGATGCGGGGGACGTTGTACTTGTCGCCCTGGCGCCACACCGTTTCCGTCTGGGGCTCGACGCCCTGGTTGGAATCGAGGACGCAGACGGCACCGTCGAGCACGCGCAGCGAACGCTCGACTTCAATGGTGAAGTCGACGTGGCCTGGGGTGTCGATGATGTTCAGGCGCTTGCCGTTCCAGAACGTCGTGGTGGCAGCCGACGTGATGGTGATGCCACGCTCCTGCTCCTGCTCCATGTAGTCCATGGTGGCAGCGCCGTCGTGCACTTCGCCGATCTTGTGGGACTTGCCCGAGTAGTAGAGAACGCGCTCCGTCGTCGTCGTCTTGCCCGCGTCGATGTGGGCCATGATGCCGAAGTTGCGGTAGTCCTCGAGTTTGTGCGTACGAGCCATGTTCGTGTCGTCTCCGCCTCAGGGGGTTACCAGCGATAGTGCGAGAAGGCGCGGTTGGCTTCCGCCATCCGGTGGGTGTCTTCACGCTTCTTGACGGCGGTACCGCGATTGTTGGCGGCATCGAGCAGCTCGCCCGACAGACGATCGATCATCGTCTTCTCGTTGCGGCCGCGCGAGGCGGTGATCAGCCAGCGAATGGCCAGGGCCTGCCGGCGCTCGGCACGAACCTCGACCGGAACCTGGTAAGTGGCACCGCCGACGCGCCGCGACCGGACTTCGATCTGCGGCATGACGTTGTGCAGGGCCTGATGGAACACCTGGACCGGGTTCTGACGCGAACGCTCCTCGATGGAGTCGAAGGCGCCGTAGACGATCGCTTCAGCGACGGACTTCTTGCCGTCCTGCATGATCGAATTCATGAACTTCGAAACGACAAGGTCGCCGAACTTCGGATCGGGATTAATCTCGCGCTTCTCTGCTGCGTGACGACGGGACATACTGAGTCTCCGGAATTTCAAAAACGACCGACCGGACCCAAGCGAACCATGGATCCGGCCCGGAAATCACTTCGGACGCTTGGCGCCGTACTTCGAACGGCGCTGCTTGCGGTTCTTGACGCCCTGGGTGTCGAGCACGCCACGCAGGATGTGGTAACGCACACCCGGAAGGTCCTTGACGCGGCCGCCGCGGATCATGACCACCGAGTGCTCCTGGAGGTTATGACCCTCGCCCGGAATGTAGCCGATGACTTCGTAGCCGTTGGTCAGGCGCACTTTGGCGACCTTACGAAGGGCCGAGTTCGGCTTCTTCGGGGTCGTCGTATAGACGCGCGTGCAAACGCCGCGCTTCTGCGGGCATGCTTCAAGATGGCGAGCCTTCTCACGATAGACCGGCGCAACGCGCGGGTTACGGATCAGCTGATTGATCGTCGGCATCCTTCACCTTCAATCCAAACGCCCGGCCGCTTCAGGCAGACCCGAGCTTCATCACTTCCCTTCGGAACCACCACCAACCCCAGCTAGAGGCCAGTACCCGGCTCCGGACCGAATTATTGCCTTCCGCACACCGTTTTGCACAAAACGAAGCGCGCCGTTAACGTGATAGGCACGTTCGGCGCGGCGGAAAGCAGAGGATCAATGCCGTTGGGCACCGATCATGCGTGCAGCAGCGTTCACCACCAGATTGGGAGCTGCGTTTAGCGGTGTTGGATCAAAGACTTAAGGGGCCAGTGATCAGTCAGCCGCTACAGACCAACTCTTCAAGTGGCGCGGAACGTACTCAAAGCTGGGCCACTAGTCAAGAGACCGGTGGAAAATTCGCGGAAACCCGCCGTTTCCGAGCGGCCTGCCATTGGTCGCGCAACGAACGAAAAGAAATACCGGCAATCAACGCAATAAATGAAAGTGCGAATCTCTTCAAGGACTTCTGGCGATTCCAGGCCCGGCGAATCCTCGGTCGCCTTACCGGCTTCCGCCCCCCTGCCCGGCAATCGGGCGATCCTGGCGGACTGCTCCGCGCCCTTGGCTGGAATCAAAGACCCGCCCGCACCGGATGACGGCACGGACGGGTCGCATTTAGCCCCTGCTGGCGTCAGAGCTCGACGCTGACCGTGGTGGTCTCGGCGTCGGCGGCGATCGCCGCCCCCTCCCCGAGCGCGTCCTTGCGGCGCTCCTCGAGGATCAGCTCGTCGCGGCGACCGGCAACCTGACGGATGCGGTTCATCAGCGCGCCGGTGCCGGCCGGGATCAGGCGACCGACGATGACGTTCTCCTTGAGACCTTCCAGGGTATCGGTCTTGCCGTTGACCGCCGCCTCGGTGAGGACGCGGGTGGTCTCCTGGAACGAAGCGGCCGAGATGAACGAACGCGTCTGCAGGCTGGCCTTGGTGATACCCAACAGGATCGGGTGAGCAATGGCCGGCTGCTTGCCCTCGGCAACAACCCGGGCGTTGATGTCCTCGAACTCCTGCTTGTCGACCTGGTCGCCGCCCATGAGGTCGGTGTCGCCACCGTTCTCGACTTCGACCTTCTGCAGCATCTGGCGAACGATCACCTCGATGTGCTTGTCGTTGATCGGCACGCCCTGCAGTCGATAGACCTCCTGCACTTCGTTCACCAGATACTCGGCCAGCGCCTCGACGCCCTGGATGCGCAGCAGGTCGTGCGGATCCGGGTTGCCGTCGATGATGTAGTCGCCCTTCTGGATCAGATCGCCGTCGTGGACGGAGATGTGCTTGCCCTTCGGGATCAGGAACTCGACCGCCTCGGCCTGGTTGCCATCGGCGTCCAGTTCCGGAGTGATCTTGATGCGACGCTTGTTCTTGTAGTCGCGACCGAACTCAACGCGGCCATCCATTTCGGCGATGACGGCGCAGTCCTTCGGACGGCGGGCTTCGAACAGTTCGGCGACGCGCGGCAGACCGCCGGTGATGTCGCGGGTCTTGG
>CALMMQ010000086.1 GCA_937868725.1 uncultured Pleomorphomonas sp. | reverse complement strand
TCCCCCGTCCTCAAATGAAAAAATGATCTGGAGCGGGTGAAGGGAATCGAACCCTCGTGTTCAGCTTGGAAGGCTGCTGCTCTACCATTGAGCTACACCCGCATTCCTCCCGATTAGCAACAGGCTGCGCCAAGTGCAAGGGGAGCGCCTTGCTGCCTCGACGATTTTGCCGAAGGGCCGGCCGTTGGCGGCGGCCGTCGGCGGCAAACGCAATCGGCGGCGAACCCGGGAAGCTCGCCGCCGAACTTTGTCTCGATGGTCGGGGCTGTCAGGCCGAACGCACCGTCTTCAGGAAGCTGTCGACCTCGGCCCGCAGCAGTTCGGACTGGCGCGCCAACTGGCCGGACGATCCGAACACGTCGGAGGCCGCCGTCGACGTTTCCGCCGCCGCCCGCGTCACCGAGCCGATGTTGTCCGACACTTCCGTCGTACCGGTCGATGCCTGCTGCACATTGCGGGCGATTTCCTGTGTCGTCGCCGCCTGCTCTTCGATGGCCGAGGCGATCACCGCCGAGATCTCGCTCATCTTCTCGATGGTGCGGGAAATCGACGAGATGGCGTTGACGGCCGAGCCGGTCGAATGCTGGATGCCAGAGATCTGTGAGCTGATCTGCGCCGCCGCCTTGGCGGTCTGATCGGCGAGGCCCTTCACTTCGGCGGCAACGACGGCGAAGCCCTTGCCGGCCTCGCCGGCCCGCGCCGCCTCGATGGTGGCGTTGAGGGCCAGAAGGTTGGTCTGGCCGGCGACATTGCCGATGAGATCGGTGATCTCGCCGATACGCTGGGCCGCGTCGGCCAGTTCCTTGACGGTTTGAGCCGTGCCGGCCGCTTCCACCACGGCGTTCGACGCCATGCGGGCCGACTCATCGACCTGACGGCTGATCTCGCGCACCGACGAGGCCAGCTCTTCCGAGGCCGAGGCGACGGTGTTGACGTTGCTCGACGCCGCTTCCGACGCCTGGGCGACGGCGGACGACCGCTCCGACGTGGCGGCGGCGGCACTCGTCAGCGTCTGGGCCGCCGACTGCAGGTGGTTGGAGGCGTCCGACACGGTGCTGACGATACCACCGACCGTGCGCTCGAAGTCGTCGGCCATCTTGGCCATCATCGACTTGCGCTCGTGGGCGGCGCGCGCTTCCTGGGACATGTTCTCTTCGGCTGCCCGGCGGGCATCCTCGACGGCGTTGTCCTGGATGACGCCGACGGTGCGGGCCATGGCGCCGATTTCGTCGCGACGGTTGGTCCCCGGCACGACGATGCCGGTCTGGCGGGCCGCCAGGCCTTCCATTGCCTTGGTCAGGCGGACGATCGGGTTCGACACCGAGGCCGACACCAGCCACATCACCAGCGCGCCGATGACGCCGACGCCGATCGAGACGATGATCTGCCAGAAGATGCTGCTCGACTGCTGGTCCTGCATGTAGGCGCCGAGACGGGCGGCGTCCTGCATGACGACGGCGCGCGGCACCGAAATCATCACCGACCAAACCTGGCCGGTACGGCCGAGCGGGATGGGCGAGAACACCTTGATCTCGTCGGTGGCCTCGTCGACCGACACGGCTTCGTCGCCGGACTGGACGTGCGAGGAGTCGCTGTTCCATTCCTTGTCGATCTTGTCGATGGCGCCGCCGATGGCCGAGGAATCGAGGCTGGAGGCCACCACGAGGCCCTTCTGGGTGACGATGGTGACGTTGCCCTTGCCCTCGTAGATGCTGTTGTCGACCGTTTCGGCCAGCTTCTGCACGAAGCTCAGGTCGAAGTCGGCGCCGACGACGCCGGCGAAGCGGTCGGCGATCCTGACCGGCACCGACATGGTGGCGAGGTAGACCGACTTGCCCTGGACGATGTAGGGCAGCGGCGCCAGGATGCTTTCCGTGCCGTTCTCCTGCGGACCGATGTACCAGCCGCCTTTCATCAGGCCGTTGGCGTGCAGGTCGCGACTGTCGTACTCGACGAGCGGCTGGATGGCGATCTTGCCGGCGGCGTCACGCGTCCAGTAGGGCAGGGCGCGGCCGGTCTTGTCGGAGCCGACATCGGTCTTGCCGACAAAGGCGCCGTCATTGTTGTCGAGCGCGTTGGGCTCCCAGGCGCTGTAGGTGCCGTTGAAGCGGGGATTGTCCTTGAGCACGGCGAGCAGCAGGGCGTTGAGCTGCGTCCGGCGCACGTCCACCGGCGAGCCGTTGCCGCCGCTGGCCGCGACCGTCTCCATGGCTTTGGCCATGTTGCGCGCCGCCGAGAAGGCCGTTTCGACTTCCATCCGGATGGTGCCAGCCTGGGTCGAGGCCAACGTCTTGAGCGCCTCACGCGTCTTGCTGTCGATCAACTGTGAGACTTCGCCCGTAACCAGCGTATTGGTCCGCTTTGACGAGAATACACCGAATGTGACGAGCGTCATCACGGTTATCAGCAAACATAGGAGCGACAGACCTATGATTCTGACCTTGATAGACTGAAGCTGCATTTCGTTTCCCCACCGGGCGGCAAAACGCCGCCAAAATCAGTTCCAGTCTGGGATGTTGCCTAGTAGATAGTTAAGCAGTGATTTATTCGTGGGATATCCGTCGTTAAAATCAATGACCAGGACCAATGTCTATAGATGTAGATGTGCGATACCAATAAACGACTAGGGCTTGTGGGGATTCATTTCGAATTGATGACTGCAGCGGCGAGATAGATGA
>CALMMQ010000085.1 GCA_937868725.1 uncultured Pleomorphomonas sp. | reverse complement strand
TTTCAACATGATCGGCGGATGCTCTAGCAAGCCAATGTTTCTAGTGGAACTTTTGAATTTGACATTTGAACCGAAGCTTGATGTCGGGCGGGACTCGAATGTCAAATTCATTCCACTAGATCGCCGGATACCACGGAACTTCGTAGTGTGACGGGCCGGAGCCTTCTCCTATCCTGAAGGTACGCCATGCGGGCAGGGGCTGCTTTCAGCGGCATTGAACCCGGCTCGCAGGGTGGATTGTCGGGGTCAAATGTACATCCGTCGCGTACTATGAGTGGGATGGCGTTCTGACTGCAAAATTGCCGTTGTCGCTTTCGGCCTTTGGGCCAATGATTATTTTCGGATGGATGACTTCTGGCCTCTAGCCGCTACCGTATTGCCGGTGGCGGCTTTTTTTATTTCCAGTCTCCGAAGTTCATCTTCGATCGCCGGCATGACAACGCTAACAACCGTCGATGGCGGCGGCGCGTCGCCGTTGGGCTCTGGCGCGCGCCTGGTTTTTGGGCGAGCGTGGCGGCGAGTGCCAGGAATTTGATGTTGCAAATCCAACAGTTTTCCTGTTGCATCTACAACGTAAGCCAATGTGGGTTGCCGCCAGCATGCTCTATGACGACGATTTCCTCAGCCGCCTTGAATCCGGACTGCGCACCGCCCTGCCCACCTGGGGCGTCGATGCGACGGCGCGGCTGTCACTGTTGACCATTTCCGAGAACGCCACCTTCCTCGTCGAAGAGGCCAGTGGCCGCCGGCTGATTCTGCGCGTCCATCGGCCGGGCTACCATAGCACCGAGGAGATCGCCTCCGAGCTCAAGTGGATCGAAGCGCTGCGGGCCGGCGCCGTTATCGCCACGCCGAAGCCGATTCATGCCGGCGACGGCCGGCTGCTGACTTCGTTTTCCGACGGCGAAACCGAGCGTCAGGCGGTGGCCTTCGAGTTCATGTCGGGCAAGGCGCCGGACGAAGCGGGCGATCTGGTGCGCTGGTACGGCCATCTCGGCGCGATCAGCGCCCGCCTGCATGCCCACAGCCGCGCCTGGCCGCTGCCGGCCGGTTTTGTCCGCAAGCGCTGGACCTACGACACCATCATCGGCCCCAATGCCTATTGGGGCGACTGGCGGGCGGCGCTTGGGCTGGATGCGGCCGGCAAGGGTTTGCTCGAGCGGCTTGATGATCGGCTGAAGCACGAGACGACGGCCTTCGGCACCGGCCCGGACCGCTTTGGCCTCATCCACGCCGACATGCGCGCCGCCAATCTGATGGTCGACGGCGACCGGCTGGGCGTCATCGATTTCGACGACTGCGGCTTCTCGTGGTTCGCCTACGATTTCGCCGCCTCGATCTCGTTCATCGAGCATGAGCCGATCGTGCCGGAACTGATGGCGGCCTGGCTCGACGGCTACGCCCGGCTGGCGCCGCTGCCGGCCGATCAGGTGGCGGCGCTGCCGATGCTGGTGATGCTGCGCCGGCTGCAGCTCACCGCCTGGATCGCCTCGCACGCCGAGACGCCGACCGCCTCGGCCCTCGGGGCGGCGTTCACCGACGGGACGCTGGACCTGGCCGAGCGCTATCTCGAATCCTGACATTTCAAAGGTGTTGCATGACCGCGACCAAGCAGATCCTGGCGCTCAACCGCTTCGAAGCCACGGATACCGCGCACTTCTCTCCCGAACTGGCCGCGCGCATCGCCCGCCGCCAAGCCACCTTCGGGGCGTCCTCGGTGCTGTTCTACCGCGAGCCGATCGAGATGGTGCGCGCCAAGGGCGCCTACATGTATGACGCCACGGGGCGGCGCTATCTCGACGTCTACAACAACGTGCCGTCGGTGGGCCATTGCCATCCGGCGGTGGCCGAGGCGGTGGCGCGGCAGATCGCCACGCTCAACATCCACACCCGCTACCTGACGCGGCCGGTCGAGGCCTACGCCGAACAGCTGCTGTCAAAGTTCCCGGCGCCGCTTACCAACCTGACCATGACCTGCACCGGGTCGGAGAGCAACGATCTTGCCATGCGCATCGCCGAGGCGGCGACCGGCAAGACCGGCTTCGTGGTGACGCGGGCCGCCTATCACGGCAACACCCAGCACGTGACGGCCATCTCGCCGTCGTCGATGAAGTCGAAGCCGGTGCCGGCCTTCGTGCGCACCATTGCGGCGCCCGCGGCGGGGCCGGACGGTGATGTCGCGACCACCTTCGCCGCCAACCTCAAGGCGGCGATCGACGATCTCGAGCGCAGCGGCGTCGGTCTGGCGGCGCTGATCGTCGATTCGATCTTCTCCTCGGACGGCATCTACGCCGACCCGCCGGGCTTCCTCCAGGCGGCGGTCGAAGCGACGCATGCCGCCGGCGGCCTGTTCATCGGCGACGAGGTGCAGCCGGGCTTCGGCCGCACCGGTGGTGGCCTCTGGGGCTTTGCCCGTCACGGCATCGTGCCGGACATCGTCACCATGGGCAAGCCGATGGGCAATGGCTTCCCCATGGCCGGCGTCGTCACCCGGCCGGAGCTTCTGGCACAGTTTTGCGAGGAGACCGGCTATTTCAACACCTTCGGCGGCAATCCGGTGGCCGCCGCCGCCGGCTCGGCGGTGCTCGACGTCATCGAGCGGGAAGGGTTGATCGACAACGCCCGCGACGTCGGCGCCTACTTCAAGGCGATGTTGCAGGCGCTGAAGGCCGATCACGCCGACATCGGCGACATCCGCGGCGCCGGCCTGTTCATCGGCCTCGACTTCGTCACCGCCGCCGGCGGGCCGGACACGCCGCGCGCCAGCTTCGTCATCAACGCTCTCAAGGAAGCCGGCATTCTCATCGGCGCCGCCGGCCTTTACGGCAACACGCTGAAGATCCGGCCGCCGCTGTGCTTCAGCCGCGCCGACGCCGATTTCTTCGTCGATACGCTGAAGAGCGTGCTCGCCAAGGGCTGAGCGAACGGCGCCCCCTCCCGCCGGGAAGGGGCGCGCCGCCGGCTCAACCGTCCATGGCTTCGAGGGCCCCGAGACTTTCGGGCAGGATCTGGCCGCCATCGATGACGAGTTGCTGGCCGGTGATGTAGGCCGCCTCCTCGGAGGCGAAGAACAGGGCGGCGTTGGCGATGTCGGCCACCGTGCCGAGGCGGCGCAGCGGCACCGACGCTGCCATCTTGGCGATGTAGTCCGGCCCCATGCCGTCGAGACCCTCGGTCAGGATGTTGCCGGGCATGACGGCGTTGACGGTGATCTTGCTCGGCGCCAGCTCGATGGCGGCTGTGCGCATGAAGCCGAGCTGACCGGCCTTGCTGGCAGCGTAGTGGGCCCAGCCGGGATAGCCGGTGATCGGGCCGGTGATCGACGAGGTGATAATGATCCGCCCCTGACCGATCGCCTGCATGGCCGGCAACACGGCCGACACCGACAGGAAGGTCGAGCGCAGGTTGGTGGCGATGACGTGGTCGAAGTCGGCCGGCGTCATCGCCTGCAGGCGGGCCGAGGGGAAGATGCCGGCGTTGGCGCACAGGATGTCGATGGCGCCGTAGCGCCCGACCGCGGCGGCGGCCATGGCGGTGCAGCCCTCGGGCGTGGCCACGTCGGCCCCGAAGCCGGAAGCGTTGGGCCCGATGGCCCGGGCCACGGCGCTGGCGTCGGCCTCGCTGCGCGAGACGACCAGCACGTTGAGCCCGACTTCGCCGAAGCGCTCGGCGATTCCCTTGCCGATGCCGCGGCTGCCACCGGTGATAATGGCCGTCTTGCCATGTAGCGACTTCAACATTTCTGTTCCTGCCTTTCCTGGATATTCCTGCTCATGAATCCGGCATCGCGATGAGAGTGGTGGCAGAGTCCGACCAAAAATGCGGCGAATAGCATATTACAAATGCATCGTTATTTCCGTTAGTTACAACTACTCGTCGCGTGTGGGCATGGTCGGTCGGCCTCTGAGTGCTCCTAGACACGAGCGCTTGACGGCTCCAACATGCGGGAGAAAATAAAAGTTGTAAACGACACATTTTTACGAGAGACTTCCAACATAACAAGGGAACAGAAACCACACGCATCAGAAAGGATGAATGTCATGGGTCCGATGTCTCGACGGAGTATTCTGCGGTTGATGGGCGCGGCGGCCGTGGCCGGCCCGCTCGGCGGCGTATCCAGGGCGTTCGCCGCCCGCGAGAAGGAACTCAACATCCTGTGCTGGGAGGGCTACAACTCCGCCCAGGTGCTCGATCCGTTCCGCGCCGCCAAGGGCGCCACGGTGAAGGCGGAAAGCCTCACCAACGATCCCACCATGATCAACCGCCTCAGGGCCGGCGAGACCAACGTCTGGGACCTGATCAACGTCAACAATCCCTGGGCGCGCAAGGTGATGGCGCCGGCCGGCCTGATCAAGCCGCTGCCGCGCGAGACGTTCGAGCCGTTCTTCGACAAGATGCTGCCGGCCTTCAAGGCGCCCTACCGCTGGGCGATGAGCGATGACGGCAAGGACCTGCTCGGCATGGCCCAGCGCTTCGGGCCCTATTCCTTCGTCGTCAACACCGACAAGGTCAGCCGGGCCACGGCCGAGGAGCAGGGCTGGAACCTGTTCAACGACCCCAAGCTGGCCGGCCGCTACGGCATTCTGGAATCCGATGACTGGAACGTCTTCGACATCTTCCTGACCGCCGGCATCAACCCGTTCGTCGCGCACTCGGACGCCGACTTCAAGGCCTTCGAGGACACCGCCGTGCGCATCTTCAAGGGCGCCAAGATGATCGGCGACATCGCCACCATGAACCAGGCGCTGATCTCCGGCGAGATCGACCTGCACTTCACGGGCGGGACCTACTCGGTGTCGCCGGCGCGCGCCGACGGCTATCCCAACCTCCGGGCGATCACCCCGCTCAAGGGGCCGATCGCCGGCAAGGGCGGCGTCAGCTGGATCGAGATCACCTCGACGGTCAACAATCCGGCCCTGTCGTCGCTGGCCCACGAGTTCCTGAAGTACGTGCAGCAGCCGGAAGTGGCGCACACGGTGGCCTTCGCCGAGGGCACGTTCAATCCGGTGGCCCAGATGGGCAATCCCGACTGCTTCAAGCTGTTCAGCAAGGACGAGCTCGACGCCATCCAGTGGGACAGCCTCGAGGAAGAGATGAGCCGGTCGGCCGAGTACGACATCGTGCCGGATTATGACAAGGCCCTCGAGATCATGCTCGGCGCCAAGCGTCAGCGCGGCTGAACGTCAGCGCGAGGCGGCGCCGTCCGCCTCGCCTCTCCCGTGGCCGTCGGCGATCCGGCCGGCCGGCCCTTGCCTCTCCTTTGCTTCAGGAACCTGTTGCCATGTCGCTTGCCGCCACCGCCAGCCCGCTTTCCGACGTCCCCTCCGCCAGCGCCCGGCCGCCGCGCCCGGTGCTGCAACTGGTCGACGTGCGCAAGGTCTTCGACGGATTCGCGGCGGTCGACGGCATCAATCTCGACATCCAGGAGGGCGAGTTCGTCACCGTCGTCGGCCCCTCCGGTTCGGGCAAGACGACGCTGCTGCGCATGCTGGCCGGCCTTGAAAGCCCGTCGTCGGGCTACATCACGCTGCGGGGCGAGATGATCAACGACCTGCCGTCCAACAAGCGGCCGACTTGTCTCGTCTTCCAGTCGCTGGCGCTGTTTCCGCACATGACGGTGGGCGAGAACATCGAGTTTCCCTTGCGCGTCCGCGCCATGCCGCCGGCCGAACGCAAGGCGCGGGCGCTCGAACTGCTGGCCAAGGTGCGGCTGCCGGAGAGCTACTACGGCAAGAACGTCATGCTGTGCTCGGGTGGCGAGAAGCAGCGCGTGGCTCTGGCCCGCGCCTTTGCCTACGATCCGGACGTGCTGTTCTTCGACGAGCCGCTGTCGGCGCTCGACTACAAGCTCAAGAAGCTGCTCGAAAAGGAGCTCAAGGACCTGCACCGGGAGAGCGGCAAGACCTTCGTCTACATCACCCACTCGCTGGAAGAAGCGATGGTGATGTCCGACCGCATCGGCGTCATGCAGGCCGGCAAGCTGGTGCAGATCGGCACGCCGGAGCAGATCTATTCGACGCCGGCCAACCGCTTCGTCGCCGAGTTCTTCGGCGAGGTCAACGTCATCGCCATCCGCCAGACGGCGACCGGCGACTGGGTGCGCCGCGACGGCCGGCCGGTGGCGCTACCCGCCGGCGCCGCCCCCGAGGGTGACGAGGCGTCGGTGGTCATTCGGCCGGAATCGATGCGCTTCGTCACCGCCGAGCACGGCACCGACAACACCATTGTCGGCTCGATCTTCAACGAATATTCGCTCGGCTCGCGGCTGCAGTATCAGGTGCGGTCCAAGAGCGGCCGCACCTTCCTCGTCGAGGTGCCGCGCGCCGGCGCCTTCCGCGGTTCGGGCGAGGTGACCATCGGCTGGGACGCCGCCAACGCCATCGTCGTCGGAGGCTGAGCCATGTCGCAAACCCCGAACTACGGGCCGACACTGTCGGCCGGTGCCCGCTCCTCGCTGCCGGTGCTGCTGCTGCTGGCCCTCGGCTTCCTGGCGCCACTCGTCACCGTCGCCGCCTACGCCTTCGCCACGCCCAAGAGCTTCGAGGTGTTCTCCTCGTTCACGCTCGACAATTTCGCCGCCATCTTCGATCCGCAGAACACGGTGTGGACGTCGTTCGTCTGGGCGCTGACGCTGGCCTTCTGCTGCGTGCTGATCCTGCTGGCCGTCTGCTATCCCATCGCCTACGGCCTCAACAAGGTGTTCGGCAAGTGGTCGGGCCTGGTTTCAGTGCTGTTCGTCTTTCCGCTGTTCGTGTCGGAGAACGTCCGGCTCTACGGCTGGGTGCTGTTCTTCATCAAGAACGGCGTGCTCGACGGCGCCCTCAAGTGGCTGGGCCTCGGCGGCGGACCGGAGGTGCTGTACACGCCGGGCATCACGCTGTTCGGCATGACCTACGTCTACCTGCCGTTCATGCTGTTTCCGATGACGCTCGGCATCGCCATGATCCCGCGCGATCTCGTCGACGCCGCCCGCGACCTCGGCGCCGGCCGGCTGCTGATCTGGCGGGCCATCGAGCTGCCGCTGGCCATGCCGGGCATCCTGATCGGCGCCCTGCTCACCTTCGTGCTGGCCGCCGGTGCCGTCGCCGAGGCCAAGATTCTCGGCGGCCAGTCGGTCATCACCATCACCCAGGACATCGAGGTGGCCTTCACCTACGCCCAGAACTGGCCGCTCGGCTCGGCGCTCGCCCTCATCCTGGTGGTCATCGTCTCCGGCCTGGCGCTGACGGCCATGAGCCGCATCGACCTCGATCGCATCCTAGGAAAGCGCTGAACCATGCAGACCCCCGGTCAAGTCCGAAGCCATTTCCTCATCCGCGTCTGGACGGTGTTCGTCATCGCCGCCGTCTACCTGCCGATCGTCTGCGGCGCGCTCGCCGGCCTGTCGCGCGGCCGCTACTTCGCCTTTCCGGTCAGGGAGTTCTCGACCGAATGGTGGAGCAAGACGTGGGACTCCTTCGAGATCCACGCCCTGGTGCAGAACTCGGTGGTGATCGCCCTCCTCGTCACGCTGTTGTCGGTGCTGTTCGCCTTCTTCGGGGCGCTGGCGTTTGCCCGCTACAGCTGGAAGGGCCGGCGGGCCTTCCAGCGCCTGTTGCTGCTGCCGATCTTCTTTCCCCAGCCGGTGCTGGGGCTGGCGCTGCTGTTGTGGTTCAACGCCCTCGGCCTCAATCCGACCTGGAAGACGGCCATCGTCGCCCATCTCGTCTGGATCGTGCCGGTGGTGACGCTGGTCATCGCCATCCAGGTGTTCAGCTTCGATCCGGTGCTGGAGGAGGCGGCGGCCGATCTCGGCGCCTCGCGGCTGTTCACGCTGCGCACGGTGACGCTGCCGATCCTGTGGCCCGGCATCTGGTCGGGGGCGCTGTTCGCCTTCCTGCTGTCGTGGGGCAACTTCCCGCTGTCGCTCTATACGGCCGGCGCCGACTCGACTATTCCAAAGTGGCTCTATTCCAAGATGGTGGCGGGCTATACGCCGATGGTTCCGGCGCTCGGCACCATGAGCACGCTGACGGCGGCGAGCCTGCTGCTGGCCGGCGGCCTGATCCGCATCTACGTCCGGCGCCGCAATGCCGCGCGCGCCAGCGAGGAGTGACCGCATGAGCTGGAAGACCGCCCGCCGTTCGTTCTATTACGACGGCGCGCCGGAGCCCGCCGATCCCGTGCTGGTGGCCGGCAAGGTGGCGCTGCTGGTCATCGACGTGCAGAACGTCTATCTCGACCGGCCCGATCCGGCGACGTTGACGGCAGATGAACGCGCCCGCCACCACGCCTGGACGCCGTTCCACGACCGCATGCACGCCGTGGTGCTGCCCACCGTCGCCCGCCTGCTCGATGCGTTCCGCAGCCGTGGTCTCGACGTGCTCTACGCCCGCATCGCCGCCCAGCGCCACGATGGCCGCGACCGTTCGCTCAGCCAGAAGAAGCCGGGCTGGAACAATATCCTGCTGCCGAAGGACGAGTTCGCGGCGCAGATTCCTGCCGCCATCGCCCCGGTCGGCGACGAGATCGTGGTGACCAAGACCACCGACAGCGCCCTGACGGGCACCAACCTGCGCCTCATCCTCACCAACCTCGGCATCACCCACGTCGTCTGCGCCGGCATCTTCACCGACCAGTGCGTCGCCTCGACGGTGCGCAGTCTCGCCGACGAGAGCTTCGACGTCATCGTCGTCGAGGACGGCTGCGCCGCCGGTACCGCGGCGTTGCACGAGCGCGAGCTCGAGATCATCAACATGATCTACGCTTCGGTAATGAGCGCCGAGGACCTCATCGGCTATCTGCCGCAGTGACAGGAATGCCAACACCATGAAGCGGGCCAAGTCGTCGCGCCAGTCGCAGATCCTTGCCGAACTCGATTCCAGCCCCAGCCTGCGCGTCGCCGAGCTGGCGCGGCGGCTCGACGTGTCGACGGAGACCATCCGGCGCGATCTCGACGAGCTGACCGACCAGGGTCTGCTCAACCGCACCTATGGCGGCGCCGTGCGGCCGTTGTCGTCGGAACCGTCGGTCACCGAGCGCCACCGCCTGTTCGTCGAGGAGCGCCAGCGCATGGCGCGGACGGCCCTCAAGGTGATCGGCGACGGCCGGGTGCTGATGATCGGCTCGGGCGCCACCACCGTGCACGTCGCCCGCCGCATCGCCGTCGAGATGAAGAACATCACGGTCATCACCCATTCCTTCGGTGTCGCCACCGTGCTGGCCTACAACCCCACCATCAAGGTGCTGATGCTGCCCGGCGAATATCAGGCCGACGAAGGGGCGACCGTCGGGGCGCACGCCATCTCGTTTCTCGGCAACTTCCACGCCGATTACGCCATCACCGGCGCCAGCGGTCTGGCCGCCGACGGGCCGTCGGAAGCGCTGCTCGAGTGCGGCGCCGTCTACACGGCAATGATCTCGCGGGCGGCCAAGTGCGTGGTCGTCGCCGATCATTCCAAGTTCGACGCCGTCTTTCCCTCGCGCTATGCCGCCTGGCGCCAGATCGCCGCTCTCGTTACCGACGTCATGCCGGGCGAGGGGCTCGCCAAGACGCTCGCGGCCAGCAAGGTCGAGATCCTCACGAGCTGACGGCGGCGGCCGGCTGGCCGGCGCAGGCCGGGCAATGGTCGTCAGCCTTCACGGCCACGCGGCGGAAGGCCATCGTCCGGGCGTCGAAGGTGAGCAGGGCGTCGGTGAGAAGTTCGCCGGTCCCGGTGAGGAACTTCAGCGCTTCCGCCGCCTGGATGGTGCCGAGCATGCCGGCGACGGCGCCGAGAATGCCCTGGCGGGCGCAGGGCGCCAGGCCGTCCTCATCGGGCGGGGCGCCGAAGACGCAGCGATAGCAGGCTGAACGGCCGGGCAGCACCGTCATGGTCTGGCCGCGGAACTGGCTGACGCCGCCGTGCGAGAACGGCACGCCGGCGGCGACGCAGGCGTCGTTGATCAGGAACTTGGCGGCAAAACTGTCGGTGCCGTCGACGACGAAATCGTAGTCGGCGAGCAGCGCGGCGATGTTGTCGGCGTCGACGAAGGCGGGATGGCGGCGCACCGTGACGTCGGGGTTGAGCAGGGCGATGCGGTCGGCGGCCGAGTTGACCTTGAGCCGGCCGACGTCGGGCGTCGCGTGGATGATCTGGCGCTGCAGGTTGGAAAGGTCGACGACGTCGGCGTCGGCAAGGCCGAGCGTGCCGATACCGGCGGCGGCGAGATAGAGCGCCACCGGCGAGCCGAGACCGCCGACGCCGATCACCAGCACCCGGGCATCGCGGAGCCGGCGTTGACCGGCGCCACCGATGTCGCTGAGCAGGAGGTGCGGACGATAGCGTTCGAGCTGGGCGGGCGTGAAATCCATCAGGAGGTCTCCAGAGGCGGCTCGGACCGGAGGGCGGCGATCAGTGGCGCCGGATCGCCGGTCATGGCCGCCGACATGACGCAGATGCCGGCCGCCCCCGTGCGCCGGATGTCGGCGAGGCGAGCCGGGGTGATGCCGCCGATGGCCAGCACCGGGATCGACACGGCTGCCGCGATCTCGGCGAGAAAGCCGATACCGCGCGGCGGTAGGCCGGGCTTGCAGGCGGTGGCGAAGACGTGGCCGGCGATCAGGTAGTCGGCGCCCCAGGCCTCGGCCGCGGTTGCCTCGGCCACCGCGTGCACCGACACGCCGATGCGGGCGATGGCGCCGAGGCGGGGGCGCCGGGTCGTCAGCGCCGCCAGCGACAGGTGCAGGCCGACATCACCGAGGCGAGCGGCGACATCGGCGTGGCCATGGACGATGAGCGGCGTTGCCGCGGCGGCGCAGCGGCGGCGACAGGCTCGGGCGAGGTCGAGATAGGCCTCGGGCGAGAGGTCCTTTTCCCGGAGCAGCACGGCGTCGGGCCGGGCGGCGGCGAGGCGCGCCACCTGGTCGAGGAACGGGCCGGCGCAGCGCCGGCGGTCGGTGACGCAGACCACCTGCATGTCACACCCGGACGTGATCGCGGTAGACCGGTTCGAGCCCGCGCCCGACAATGGCGGCGTGCACGGCGGCGACGTCGCGGTCGTCGGCGATCTCGAACTGGCCGTCGCCCTTCTCGTCGGCGTCGTGGCCGCCGATGTCGACGCGGACGCCGGCCGACATCTTGGTGGCGCAGAGGTCGATGACGTGGTCGCGGAAACCGGCGCGCTCGCGCGAGGAAATGGTCATGCCGGCGTGCGGCATGAACAGGCGATAGGCCAGCATCACCTGCAGCAGTTCGGCTTCGTGGACCTCGCCGGCGTTCTCGGCGGCGTTGCGGACGTGCGGTCTGAGGCGCGGCAGCGAGAACGAGATTTCGGCGCGCGGATAGGCGCGCCCGATGAGGTGGGCGTGCAGGCCGGTGGCAAAGGCGTCGCGGCGGAAGTCGGCCAGCCCCAGCAGGGCGGCGAAGGCGACGCCGCGCAGGCCGGCGCGCAAGGCCCGCTCCTGGGCGTCGAGGCGGTAGGGGTAGACGCGCTTGGGGCCACGGGCGTGGACCTCGAGATAGCGGGCGGGGTCGTAGGTTTCCTGGAAGACGCAGACGTAGTCGGCGCCGCACTGGCGCAGATAGGCATATTCGTCGGTGTTGAGCGGATAGACCTCGATGCCGACGACGGCGAAGCGCCGGGCTGCCAGCTTTACCGCTGCGCCGATGTAGTCGACGTCGGACATGGCGCGCGACTCGCCGGTGAGCAGCAGCACGTCCTGCAGACCGGTGGCGGCGATGGCGTCGAGCTCGCGTTCGATGCCGGCGCCGTCAAGGTGGGCGCGGCGGATGGTGTTGCCGGCGCTGAAGCCGCAGTAGACGCAGCCATTGCGGCAATGGTTGGAAAGATAGAGCGGGGTGAACAGCGACACGGCGTTGCCGAAGTGGCGTCGACGTTCGGTCCGCGCCCGCGCCGCCATGGCTTCGAGGAACGGCCGGGCGGCCGGCGACAACAGGGCGCCGAAGTCGCCGACATCGAGCCGGTCGGCAGCGAGGGCGCGCGCCACGTCGGCTTCGGCTGTCGCCTCCGGCTGATAGTCGGCAAGGCGGGCGAGGATCTGGTCGCCGATGTCGGAGGTGATGACTTCCATGCCGGCCTGATAGGGGGCATGGGCGAAACTCATGGTCATGGCGTGGCTCCTGTCAGTTCCGGAGGAAGCCGGTCAGCGGGCTCGAGGCTTCGGCCCCCGACGTCAGGCGGCGGCCGAGACCGGCGCGGGCGGCCAGCCGGCCGGCGGCGACGGCGGCGGCAAAGGCCTCGGCCATCAGCGCCACGTTGCCGGCGGTGGCGACGGCGGTGTTGGCCATGACGGCGGCGCAGCCCATTTCCATGGCCTCGCACGCTTCCGAGGGGCGACCGATGCCGGCATCGACGATGATCGGCAGGTCGATCTCGGCGATGAGGATGGCGATCATGTCGCGCGTCGTCAGGCCGCGATTGCTGCCGATGGGGGCGGCGAGCGGCATGATGGCCGCCGCGCCGGCGTCGCGCATGGCCCGCGCCGCCACTAGGTCGGGTTGCATGTAGGGCAGGGCGACGAACCCCTCCCGGGCCAGCACCTCGATGGCACGGATGGTCTCGGCATTGTCGGGCAACAGGTATTTGGCGTCGGGAATGACCTCGAGCTTGACGAAGTTGCCGCCGGTCAGCTCGCGCGCCAGCCGGGCGATGCGGATGGCCTCATCGGCGTTGCGGGCGCCGGAGGTGTTGGGCAGCAGCGTCAGGCCGGCGGGAATGTGATCGAGGATGTTGCCGGGGCCGCCGACGTTGGCCCGGCGCAGGGCGAGCGTGACGATTTCGGTGCCGGCGTGCGCGACGACGGTTTGCATCAGGTCGAGCGAGAACTTGCCCGAGCCGAGAATGAAGCGGGAGCGGAAGGTTTTGCCGCCGAGCTCGAAGGCATCGTCGGCGACGGTGGGAAGGGACATGACAACCTCGGGAAACGGGATGGGTAAGGGTAGGGAGCGGGCTCAGCCGCCACCGACGAAGAACAGAATCTCCAGCACGTCGTCGTCGCCGACCGGCGTATCGGCGTAGGCGGCGCGCGGCACGATGGCGCCGTTGCGCTCGACGACGACGCGGGCGGCGACGAAATCGGCCGCCTCGAGAAATGCGGCCAGCGTCGTCGCCTGACCACGGGACATCGGTTCGCCATTGACCTGCATGCAAAGCCTCCTGCCGGCCGCCGCTCGGGTACGGCTCCGCCGGCCCCGGATCGGAACGACCGGGTCATGACTGGAAGAAAAGGGCTGACGGCGGCGGCGGACGCCGCAAGGCGTCGGCCCCGCCCGGGGGCAGTCGTGCGCTAAGGTCTGGCTAGATGCATTCCATCCCTCCGCCGGCATGATCCGGATCAGGTTAGAAGGGTTCGGCGGCCTGCCATCTCAGCCCCGACGCGGGGCACCCCTTGGATGGGCGACACAATGGCGCCGGCGGCGGCGAGCGTCAAGGGCGGCCGGCAGGGTTTCGAGGTCGGGACAAACCACGAGGG
>CALMMQ010000084.1 GCA_937868725.1 uncultured Pleomorphomonas sp. | reverse complement strand
CCCGCCGCATCGCAAGGTATTGCGTCTATTGACTGAGTTTCGAGTCGGGCTCTCAAGCGCGTCCTCGTAGTTGCCGAGCTGATAGTGGATGCCGGCCAGATCCCACCAGTACTGCCCCGGCGGCAGCGGGTTGAGATCGATGGCCTTCATCATCTTGCGCAGCCCCTTTTCGGGGTCGCCCGAATGGGCCAGCGCGTCGGCGAAATCGGCGATGATGTCGGCGTGCTGCGGGCTCAGCCGCTCGGCGTCGGCGTAGCGGGCGAGACTCTCATCGTGGCGGCGCTGGTAGAGATTGCACAGCGCCAGTTCGTGATAGCCACGGGCATCAAGCGGGTCAAAGGCCAGGGCGGCGCGACCGCTTTCGGCGGCGGCGTCGAGCAGGGCACCGTCGCCGCGTCCGAGCAGCAGCCATTCGCGCTGTTGGGCGCGCGCCAGACCGCTGAGGGCGGCGGCGAATTCGGGATTGATGGCCAGCGAACGACGGAAGCAGGCGGAAGCGCGGCGGGCGTCGGCCAGCTCCAGCCGGCGCAGATGGCGCTGACCGACCAGGTACCAGTAATAGGCCGAGGCGCCGGCGACGTGCTCGTAGCGGCCGAGCTCGCTGCGCTCGATGGTATCGGCCAGCACCATGACGATGCCGGAAACGAGCGAACGGAAGGTGGTCTCGCTGCTGTCGGGGGCGATATCGAAGCGCTCGGCCCACAGCACCGTCCGATCCTCGGCGCGGTAGAGCCGTACCGACAGGCGGCTGCGATCCCCCTGCGGCGTGGCCAGCAGCGCCGTGTCCAGCACGTAGCCGATGCCGAAGCGGGCCGTGGTCTCATCGTCGAGCCCGTCGCCGCGCAGGCGCCAGCCGGTGTGCGGGGCGACGATGGCGATGCTGTTGAGCGCACAGAGACCGATGGCGACGTCGTCGAGAATGAGGGCGGCAACCGGATGCGACAGGCCACCGCCCGGCGCCGCGGCCGGCGGCAGGATCACCAGGCGCGGAATGGGCCAGCGCGCCGCCGCGCCCGCCGTGGCGCGCGGAGCGGTCATGTCGAGCACCGGAGCGGCGGCAACGGTGCCGCCGCCGGCCACCATCTCGACGAACAGCCGGCGCGTGGCTTCCGATGGCTCGACGCCGAGTTCGCGCCGCAGCGTGGCGCTGCACTGGCGGTAGGTGTCGGCCGCCCGCGCCGTGGCGCCGTTGGCGTGGTGGAGGCGCATCTGGGCCCGCCACGCCGCCTCCTGGCAGGGATCGAGGGCCAGCAGACGCTGAGCGACCGTGTCGACAACCGTGGGGTTGGCACGGGCTTCGGGCCGCTCCAGCAGATCGGACAGAGCGGCGATGACCACGGCGCGCACACTCTCGGCCTGGGAGGCACACCATTCCGGCACCTCGCCGCCATCGTCGCAGAACAGGCCGTTGTCGAACAACTCGATCAGCCGTTCGGCCCGCGACAGGTCAAGATCGACGATCAGCTGCTGGAACTCGACGAAGTCGCAATCAACGGCGTCGACGCGGAAGCGCACGTGCGTGGCGTCGATGTCGAAGATCGGCACCGCGGCCTGCGCCGAGCGGATGCGGGCGAGCAGTTGCCGCAGATTGGTCAGCGCCCCGGCGGCGTCGGGCCAGAGCACGTGGGCGGCCTCGACGCGCGAAGCGACGGCGTCACGCCGCGATACCAAGAGAAAGAAGGCCAGAGCGAAGGCTTGCCGCGGCAAGGACAGGGCCTGACCGTCGGCCTTGGTGCAGCCGACGCGCCCAAACAGTCGCAGCCGTGGCTTCGCCAAATGATCCATCCAGCCCCTCGCTCAACTTCGGCTGGCAACCAGAATAACGCGAATATCTCGGTCAGGTCTACAACCTCGACGCTTTTTCCTGGGGACATACGCGCTTCCCCCCACGGCAAGAATTCTCACAAAACGACAATGCCAACAACAACCTATGGAATATAATCACAAAAACAGCATCCGGAACGGCAGAAGAGGACAGGCCGAAAACGCAAGGGCGGCAGCCCCTCCGGTCGAGCCGGAGCGACTGCCGCCCGTCATCATGTGGCCGATCAGTGCGACGACCAGCCTTGGTAATCCTTGATGTTTTCGCGGGTGACCAGCTTGGACGGCATGAGGATTTCGGACGTCTCCGGCTTCTTGCCGTTCATGATGCCGTAGCCGGTTTCGACGGCGAGGCGCGCCATGCGGTAGGGATCCTGGCTGGCCGAGGCTTCGATCAACGTGTCGCTCTTGAGGGCGGCTTCGATATCCGGAGCGCCATCGACCGACGTGATGATGAAGCCCTTGCGGTTGAGCTGCTTGGCGGCGAGATCGGCGCCGATGGCGATGGGATCGTTGACGGCGAACACGGCGTCGAACTTGGCGTACTTGGTCAGGTAGCCCTGCATGATATTCATGCCGCCTTCACGCGAGCCCTTGGCGTTCTGGTCGTCGGAGAGCAGCTTGATGCCCGGATACTTGGCGAACACCGCCTTGCAGCCGTTGACGCGATCGACGACGGCGCCGACCTGCTCGGCGTTCTCGATGATGACGTCGCCCTTGCCGCCGATCTTGTCGACGATGTACTGGCAGGCGATGGTGCCGGCCTGGACGTTGTCGGTCTGCACGGTGGCGTCGACGGCCTCGGAGGCCACGTCGACGGCGACGACGACGATGCCGGCGGCCTGAGCCTTTTTGACGGCCGGCGCCAGGGCGTGCTTGTCGGCAGCGTTGAGCATGATGAGATCGACGCCCGAGGCGATGAAGTTGTCGATCTGCGTCACCTGCTTGCCGAGGTCGTACTCGTAGCCGAGCGCCTGCACTTCGACGGCGGGGTTGATCTCCTTGGCCTTGGCCTCGGCGCCCTTGGCGAGAGCGACGAAGAACGGATTGCCCATCGAGCCGAGGGAAATGCCGATCTTCTTGAGATCCTTGGCATCGGCCGCGCCGGCGGCGAGGCCGACGGACATGACGGCAGCAACGCTGGCCATGACTACATTGCGCAACATGAGGGTTCCTCCCGCGGTCATCGAAAGCTTGCCGGACACGCGACCGCTGTCGGCCCGGCCTTGGGTTCGCCGGCCGGACAATCCCGGCCAGCCTTTGGCGTGTCCCGTCGGCGGGACAATCTGGGTGGGGCGCCGGATAAGCCGGCGCCTCGACGGGCCGGCCGCCTACAGTCCTCGCTGCGACAACCGGCGATCGATGGCATGCAGGGCGTTCCGGACCTCTCCCGAAGCGCTCAGCGCCGTGTAGACGGCAAAGAGTTCGGCATATGCGGCGGCGTTAGTCGGGTCCGGCGCGTAGACGGCGGTGCGGCTGGCACCGTACCGGCGGGCGCCCTCGGCAAAATCGGAGACCAGTTCGGCCGCCACGGCGCCGTGGATGGCCGCGCCCACCGCCGTCGGATGGGCGATGAGCGGCACCTCGACCGACTGACCCAGCACGTCGGCCATGATTTGCACCAACAAACGGTTGTGCTCGGCAAGGCCGCTGGTCAGGATGACCCTGTCGATGGCAAAGCCGCCGGCGCGGAACAGCTCGTGCACGGTGCGGGCGCCGAAGCACAGCGATTCCAACAAGGCGCGGTAGATCGACGCCGCCGTGGTCTGCTGCGTCAGGCCGGCGAGCAGACCGGACAGCGCCGCGTCGGCATGCGGCACGCGATTGCCGTTCCACCAGTCGAGCGCCACCACCTGCTGCGTCTCCGGCCGGATGCGGCCGGCCGCCTCGTTGTACCAGTCGAAGGAGGCGGCGAGGCTGTCGCCACGGGCAAACGTCCGGACGAACCAGGACAGCACATCGCCGAAGGCGGCCTGGCCCGCCTCGTAGCACCACAAATTGCGCACCGAACCGTCAAAGGCCATGCCCTCGATGCCGGGGGGTAGCGGCCGCTTCGTCTCGCTCAGCAACAGATGGACGGCCGACGTGCCGAGGGCCGATACGAGGCAGCCGGGCGCGACGCCGCCCACGGCCGGCAGTACGACGTGCGAATCGATGACAGCGACGGCCACCGTCGCCGGACCGATGACGCCGGTGCGGGCCTGCCACTCGGCCGTCAGCTGGCCGGCGGCGGCGCCGATCGGCCGGGGTGGCGACAACCGGTCGGTCAGGCCCGGCAGCACGCCCTCGGGATAGCCAGCTTCGGCAGTGTACTGCGCCTTGTAGGCGGCAAAGCCGAGACTGCGCACCTCGGCGCCGATCAGCTGCCAGACCAGCCAGTCGCCGGCCTCGATGTAGCGATTGGCGCGGGCCCACACGGCCGGCGCCAGCTCGGCGGTCTCCGCCGCCTTGGCCATCAGCCATTCGCCCGACAGGCGGCCGCCGAAGTCGTTCAGGAAAGCGCCGCCGCGAGCGTTGATGGCGTCGGCCTGCGGCTGGGCGGCGTGCTTCCACAGTTTGACGTAGGCGTGCGGCTCGGCCGGCATTTGCCGCGACAGCGGCTTGCCGTCGGCGGTGGCCGGCAGGGGCGAGCTGGCGGTGAAGCCGATGCCGATGGCATGGACGCGGACGCCCCGAGCGATGGCGCAGAGAATGGTCTCGGCCGCCTCGAGATAGTCGTCGGCCACCTGCAGGGCGTAGCCGCGCGGCAGCGGCGTGCCATCCGGCAGACGCGCCGTCAGGATGCCGTGGCGGTAGGGATGCACAGCGCTGGCCAGCAGTTCGCCGGTGTCGGCGTCGATCAGCACGCCGCGAGCCGATTCCGAGCCGAAATCGAGGCCGACAAGACCGCCGGCCGCCGTCACGGTCGTCGATCCATCCTGCGCCGAGACGAATGTGCTGCCTGCCATCACCCAACCTGTTCGTTCAGCCCGGTGGTCGTCCGGCCATGCCGTGACCAGCCTGTGATCGCCCGCTGATTTACGTTCTATATCCGACATAAACCAACATTCTTTTGCATGATATTATACAAAAGAATCGGTCTCACTGCGCTGTTTAGCGCCATGACGTTGGTTGATCTAGGCAAATTGGCCTTGGGGAGGCATGTTCAGACCGGTCGATTCGAGCTAAGAACGCAAACGTCTGGTGCTCGCGACGAGCGCCATGATCGGGGATTGGCCAGGATGGAACGTCCGCAGCCGGTATTGAGTGGGGAGCTACTGACCGCCGTCGCCGAGACCGGGCCGATGTCGCGCGCCTCGCTCCTTTCGGCGTCGGGACTGTCGCGGGCGACGGTGACGCAGCGCCTCAATGCCTTCATCGCCTCGGGCCTGCTGATGGAAGCCGACGAGATGCGGCCGAGCGGCGGCCGGCCGAGCCGGCTCGTCTGCCTCAACGCCGAAGCGGCGCTGGTGTTGGCCGCCAATATCGGCGAGTCGCACATCCGCCTGGCGGCCACCAATCTCGATCTCGCCGTCAAGGCGCAGGTGACCATCGCCTTCAGCATCGACGAGGGGCCGGAGGGCACGCTCGACCGCATCAGCGCCGCCTTCGTCGACCTGCTGCGCTCGCTCAGCCGCGAGGCGGCCGAGGTCGCCGGCATCGGCCTCAGCCTGCCAACTCCGGTGGACTTCCGCCGCGGTCGCGTCGTCGGGCCGTCGGTGCTGCACGGCTGGGACGAATTCGACATCGCCGCCTATCTCGGCCGCAGCTGGAGCGCGCCGGTCTGGGTGGAGAACGACGTCAACCTGATGGCACTCTGCGAATACCGCCAGAGCTTCCGCGACACGCCGGACATGTTCTTCATCAAGGCCGGTACCGGCATCGGCAGCGGCATCATTTCCGGCGGCCAGATCTTTCGCGGCGCCCAAGGGGCGGCCGGCGACATCGGCCACATCCAGATCGCCGCCAAGGACGAGCCGCCGCTCTGCCGCTGCGGCAAGTTCGGCTGCATCGAAGCGCGCGCCGCCGGCTGGGCCATCGCCCGCGATCTCGCCGCCTTCGGCCGTCTCGCCAGCAACGCCCGCGACATCATCACGCTGGTGGAGATGGGCGTGCCGGAGGCGATCATGCTGCTGCGCAACGCCGGCCGCACCATCGGCGAGGTGGTGGCCGACGTCGTCAGCATCCTCAACCCGGCGCGCATCGTCGTCGGCGGCACGCTGGCCCGCGGCGGCGAACACCTGCTGTCGGGCGTGCGCGAGATGGTCTATCAGCGCTGCCTGCCGCTGGCGACGCGCGATCTCGAGATCGTCCAGGCAACGACACCAAGCGACAGTGCCCTGCTCGGCGCCGCGATGCTGGTGCGCGAGCAGGTGTTCGCGCCGGCCAACATCGACGCCTTCATCCAGCGTTTCGCCCGCTGAGGCTGCCGCTCAGCGCTCGACCAGCTGCAGAATCTCGCCGTGATAGACGGTGTGATAGTCCTTGGCCGGATAGAACTCGGCGTCGATGGCCGGATCGAGGAAGCCGGCACCGGTGAGCTCGCCGCGATAGAGCTTGCGGACGATGACCGTCAGGTAGGCTTCCTCGAAGGTCGGCGTACCCGCAACGAACAGTGGCGTCAGCCCAGTCCTGGCCACCTTGTCGATGTCGCGGCCGGATTGGCTGCCCATGAGCGACAGTGCCTTGCGCTGGCCGTGGTAGAAGCTGACGGAGAAGGTGTCGCAGCGCTCGGTGAAATCGTGGGTATAGCGCGGCGGTCGCACCAGCACCGAGACGATCGGCCGCTGCCAGATGAAGCCCAGGCTGCCCCAGCTGATGGTCATGGCGTTGAAGGCGGCCTCGTCGCCGGCGGCGAGCAGGGCCCAGTCGTTGCCAAGGGTCTGGAACGCCTTGGTGACGGCATCGGGCGCGATCGGATAGGACATCGGACTCTCCCCAGGGGATGAACGGTTCGGTCGGGACCATACAACCCGACGCGACGAACGCCACCCCCCTGATCGCGCCGACCGGCGTTTCCCTCAGGGGCAGGCGATCCGCCGGCCGGTGGCGGCGTCGAAGACGTGCAGCCGCTCGGCGGCCACCGCCACGCGCATGGCGTCGGCCAGCGGCCAGTCGGGCGAGATGGCCATGGTGATGTGCTGCCCGGCGACCGAACCGTGCACCAGGCGCCCAGAGCCGAGCTCCTCGACGTAGCGGATGGCGAACGGCGCGCCGGCCGCCGCCGGCACGACGTCCTCGGCGCGGAGACCAACGGTGACGCGACCGTCGGCCAGGCCGACGAGACCTTCCGCCAGTTCGGCGCCGCCGATGGTCAGACGGCCGCCGGACACCTCGGCCGTGGCGAGGTTCATGGCCGGCGAGCCGATGAAGCCGGCGACGAAGGTCGAGGCCGGGCTGTGGTAGACCTCGAGCGGCTTGCCGACCTGCTCGATGCGGCCGCCGTTGAGCACGACGATGCGATCGGCCAGCGTCATGGCCTCGAGCTGGTCGTGGGTGACGTAGACCGAGGTGACGCCGAGCCGGCGCTGCAGCTGGCGGATCTCGCCGCGCATCGAGACGCGCAGCTTGGCGTCGAGGTTGCTGAGCGGTTCGTCGAACAGGAAGGCGGCCGGCTGGCGGACGATGGCCCGGCCCATGGCGACGCGCTGGCGCTGGCCGCCGGACAGCTGCTTCGGCTTGCGCGTCAGGAAGGGCTCGATCTCCAGCATGCGGGCCGCCTCGGCGACGCGCGCTGCGATCTCGGCCCGCGGCACGCCGCGATTCCTGAGGCCGTAGGCGAGATTGTCGAACACGGTCATGTGCGGGTAGAGGGCGTAGTTCTGGAACACCATGGCGATGTTGCGCGCCGCCGGGTCGACGTTGTTGACCACCTGGCCGGCGATGGACACCGTACCGGCCGAGATGGTCTCGAGGCCGGCGATCATCCTGAGCAGCGTCGACTTGCCACAGCCCGACGGACCGACCAGGACGATGAACTCACCGTCGGCGATGTCGAGGTCGACGTCGCTGACGGCCTTGACACCGCCGGCGTAGACCTTGCTGACGGCGGCGATCGCGATGGCGGACATGGTCATTTCTCCGTTTCGATGAGGCCCTTGACGAACAGCCGCTGCATGCCGACCACGACGACGACCGGCGGCAGCATGGCCAACACGACGGTGGTCATGACGACGTTCCATTGCGGCAGCGCGTCGGCGACGTCCGACATGCGCTTGATGCCCATGACGATGGTGTAGTGGCTGGCCGTGGTGGTCACCATCAGCGGCCACAGGTACTGGTTCCAGCCGTAAATGAAGAGGATGACGAACAGGGCGGCGATGTTGGTGCGACTGAGCGGCAGCAGCACGTCGCGGAAGAACTTGAGCGGGCCGGCGCCGTCGATGCGCGCCGCCTCCATCAGTTCGTCCGGCACGGTCAGGAAGAACTGGCGGAACAGGAAGGTGGCCGTCGCCGAGGCGATGAGCGGAATGGTCAGGCCGGCGTAGCTGTCAAGCAGGCCGAGGTCGGCCACCACCTTGAAGGTCGGGACGATGCGCACCTCGACCGGCAGCATCAGCGTGACGAAGATCAGCCAGAAGGCGACGGTGCGACCGGGAAAGCGGAAGTAGACGATGGCGTAGGCCGACAGGATGGAAATGGCGATCTTGCCGACGGCGATGACCAGCGCCATCACCAGCGAGTTCCACATCATGCCGAGGAGCGGCGGCGCGCCGGAGCTCGACTGGCCCTCGGTCAGCATGGTGGTGTAGTTGGCCAGCATGTCCCGGCCGGGCAGCAGCGGCACCAGGCCGGACATGAAGTCGTTGGCGCCGTGCGTCGAGGCGATGACGGCGACGTAGACCGGGAAGGCGACGATGAGGATGCCGACGATCAGCACCAGATGGGCAAGGGCATCGAGCCAGGGGTGACGGTCGATCATGTCCGGCTCTCTCCTCAGTAGGTGACCTGGCGCTCGACCCATTTGAACTGGATCACGGTGAGCGCCACGACGATGACCATCAGCACCACCGACTGGGCCGCCGACGAGCCGAGGTTGAGGCCGATGAAACCGTCGACGAACACCTTGTAGACCAGGATGTTGGTCGACTGGGCCGGGTTGCCGCCGGTGGTGGCGTGGATCACCGGGAAGGTGTCGAACATGGCGTAGACGAGGTTGATGACGGCGAGGAAGAAGGTGGTCGGCGACAGCAGCGGCAGCACGATGGTGAAGAAGCGCTTCACCGGCCCGGCACCGTCGATGGCGGCCGCCTCGATCATCGATTTCGGGATGGCCTGCAGGCCGGCGACGAAGAACAGGAAGTTGTAGGATACCTGCTTCCAGCTGGCGGCGATGACGACGAGGATCATGGCGTCACCGGGCTGCAGGGCGTGGTTCCAGCGATAGCCGATCATGCCCAGCAGGTAGGGCAGGAGGCCGATGGTCGGGTTGAACAGGAACCACCAGAGAATGCCGGCCACCGCCGGCGCCACGGCGTAGGGCCAGACCAGCAGCGCCGCATAGAGGCGCGTGCCCCTGGCAAGGCGGTCGAGCGCGACGGCAAAGGTGAGACCGAGACCGGCCGACAGCACCGCCACGGCCGGCGCGAAGACGGCCGTCACGCCGAGGGCGTTGAGATAGTTGGGGTCCGTGAGGAGATCGAGATAGTTGGCGAGCCCGACCCAGGTGGTCGACAGGCCGAAGGCGTCCTCTCGCTGGAAGGACTGCAGCACCGCCTGTCCGGCCGGCCAGAGGAAGAAGACGATGGTCACCGCCAGCTGCGGCGCCAGCAGCGCGTAGGGCAACAGCCGGTTGCCGAAGACGGTGCGCTTGGTTTGCATGGAGATTGTCCGAGCCAATCGACGTCAGCCGGCACCGGACGACGAACCGCCGTCCGGTGCCGAATTGTGATCCGTTCCGCCGACCGTCAGCGGTTGGCGGCGCGGAAATCGGCGATCAGCTTGTTGCCGCGGACGACGACCGCATCGAGGGCGTCCTTCGGGCTCTTCTTGCCGGCGAGGAGGTTCTGGAACTCCTCGTCGATGACGTCGCGAATCTGGACGTAGTTGCCGAAGCGCAGACCCTTGGAGTTCTCGGTCGGCGGATTGAGGGTGATCTGCTTGATGGCGACGTCCGAGCCGGGGTTCTTGGCGTAATAGCCCTGGTCCTGACCGAGCTTGTAGGCGGCCTCGGTGATCGGCAGGTAGCCGGAGAACTGGTGCCAGTCGGCCTGGACGGCCGGCGACGACAGGTAGCTGAAGAAGCTGGCGACGCCCTTGTACTCGGCCTCGGCATGGCCCTTCAGCACCCAGAGGGTGGCGCCGCCGATGATCGAGTTCTGCGGTGCGCCCGCGACGTCGGCATAGTAGGGCAGCATGCCGAAGCCGACGTGGAAGTCCTTGGCGTTGCCGATGACGGCGGCGCGCGCGGCCGAGGAGTTCATGTAGATGGCGCATTCCTGGCTGTAGAACTTCGGCGGCGCGTCGTTGCCGCCGGCCGGGCCGCCGTACTGGAACAGCCCCTCGTCCTGCCACTTCTTGAGGTTCGTCCAGTGACGGACCTGCAGCTCGCCGTTGAACGTCAGTTCGGCGTCGAGACCGCCAATGCCGTTCTGCTTGGTGCCGATCGGCTTGTTGTGCCAGGCCGACAGGTTTTCGAGCTGCACCCAGGAAATCCAGCCGGTGGTGAAGCCGCACTTGGCGGCGCCCGATCCGACGATCTTCTTCGCATCGGCCTCGACGTCCTGCCAGGTCTTCGGCGGCTGCTCGGGATCGAGACCGGCTTTCTGGAAGACGTCCTTGTTGTAGTAGAGGATCGGCGTCGAGGAGTTGAACGGCATCGACAGCATGTTGCCGTCGGCGTCGGTGTAGTAGCCGACGACGGCCGACAGGTAGGCCTTGGGATCGAAGGCGGTGCCGGTGTCCTGCATCAACTGGTAGACCGGGTAGACGGCGCCCTTGGCGGCCATCATCGTGCCGGTGCCGACCTCGAACACCTGGACGATGTCGGGCTGCTGCTTGGCGCGGAAGGCGGCGATGGCCGCCGTCATGGTCTCGGCGTAGGAGCCCTTGTAGACGGCGGTGACGTGATAGTCGCTCTGCGAGGCGTTGTAGCCGGCAACGATCTCGTCAAGCTTCTTGCCAAGCTCGCCGCCCATGGCGTGCCACCAGGTGATCTCGGTGGCGGCGAAGGCCGAACCGGACAGGAGGGTCAGGGCTATTCCGGCGATGAGCGACCGCTTGAGCATGGCGTTTTCCTACTCTCGTGGGTGAAAGGTGCCGCAACGAGTAGGAGCCGTTCATGACAGGTGCATTGCGCCGGGGTGACAGTTGGATGACCGGTCAGGTCGTCGGCGCCGTCAGCCGTTCCGCCAGCCGCGATACCAGCGCCAGGGCGGTGAAGGTGGTGTTGGCGTGGCTCGACGAGGGGAACACCGAGGCGCCGCCGACGAAAACGTTGGCCGTGCCCCAGACGCGACAGTCGGGGTCGACGACGCCGTCCGCCGGGCTGGCCGCCATGCACATGCCGCCGGCGTGGTGGTAGACGTCGACCATGGTCTCGACGAAGGCGGGATCCGCGGCGGCCACGCGCTCGTCGATGGCCAGGCGCGCCACGCCGCGGCTGCCGAGATAGGCGTCGACATTGGTGGCGAAGCGATGCAGCGCGGCGATCATCTCGTCGGCGTCGAGGCGCCAGTCGATGTCGATACCCCAGAGCCCCGGCAGCGGATGGGCCTCGTCGGTGAGGCGGATCTGGCTGTCCGGCGACGGCCGCTGTTCGCACTGGGCCATGAAGTCCACCGAACGGTCGAAGAAGGCCATGATGCGACGGTCGCGGACGAAGCGGCCGGCGATCGGTCCGAACACCTTGATCAGCGTCAGCAGATCGCGCGGCAGCGTGCGCAGGCTGGTGCCCTCGGCGCCCGAATGCAGCGACCGCAACATCCACTTGATGTTGCCGATGTTCTCCTGGATGTCGGAGCGGAACGAGAAGAAACCGCAGATGCCGATGTCGTCGGGGCGGCGCCGGTCCTGGCGCGGGTGCAGCTTGGGGTGCAGCTTGACGGCCCGGCCGGCGATGGCGTTCTCGAAATAGTCGCGGAAGCGCTTTTCGTCGCTGATCTCGGCGGTGCCGATCTTGGCGCAGGGATGATCCTGGAAGCGCTTGCCGATGCTGGCGTTGGTCTGCCAGGGCACGCCGCCGGCCCGGGCCATCGACAGGAAGAAGCGCACGATCTCCAACGTGCCGTTGCAGAAGATGAAGTGGCTGCCGGCGATGGTGCCGTCCTGGCCGTCGGCGGTCCTGACGCGCAGCGCGCGGGCGCGGTCGCCGTCGAAGACGATGCCGTTCGCCACCGCCCCGAGCAGCACCGGAATGTTCGGCGCCTGCACGACTTCCTTCTTGAAGATGCGGGCGAAGTTCTGCTGCGGCAGCCAATGGGTGATGAGCCGCTCGATCTCGGCGTCGGGCTCGGTCTCCCCGCCCATGCGTGCCCGATAGACGGACTGCGGCTCGGGGGCGATGGCGAGATGGCGGTAGACGCCGGCATAGCGGCCCGCCACGTCGGCGTAGCCGATCGGCCAGGCGGCGAAATCGGCCGGCTCGAACTCGGCCAGCTGACCGCCCCAGACGACGCTGGTGCCGCCGAGGCCGAAGGTGCGGCCGAGCGAGTGACCGACGAACGGCGCGCCGACCGACCGGGTGGCCACCTCGTTGCGCGAGGAATCGACGACGCGACCGCCGGCTTCCACCAGCACCACGGACCGGCCGGCCTGCGACAGGAGATAGGCGAGATAGATGCCGACAGGACCACCACCGACGATGACGAAGCGGTCTTGCTCGGGCGTCGCGGCCAGATGGGCGGGAATGCCGGCGTCAACGATCATCGGACGTGCCTCCAGACTGCAGCAGGAACAAGCGGCGCCGATGGCTCACGGCGGAACCCGGCACGCATCCGCGGATTGGAAATCACAACAAGGCAAATTTCGTGTAACAGTCAGTCTTGTGCCAAAGACGCACACCGACTTGCTAAGCCGTTTAACAACACGTATCCTGTTTCTCCTGGCAATAAGGAAGAATTTCTGTCAGGTGTCAAGACAAGGCGCAGGCAGGCTGAGGGTATTTTCTCGGCAGCGGCCCTAAAAAAGGTGCAATTGTCTTCTCCCTCTCCATGATGGACAGCCATGGGCTGGCCGACTGGTATCAGAATTGCAGGTCCTGATACGATCAACGACCCAACCCGCTGGCGCTGCCGCGACAACCTGAGGGGCAACACGACAACATGCTGGCGTTCAAGGCGTTGAAGGGAGCCGGCTGGCTCGTGTCGTCGCGCTTCATCGGGCGCATCATCGATTTCTTCAACCTGCTGATCCTGGCCCGCATTCTGACGCCGGCCGACTTCGGTCTGGTGGCGCTGGCCATGTCGCTGGTGATGGTCATCGACACGGTGCTGGAAATGCCGGTGACGCAGGCGCTGGTCCGGCTGCCGACCATCGACAAGTCGCATCTCGACACCGGCTTCACCCTCTCCATCATGCGCAGTGGCGTCATCGTCATCGCCGTGATGGCGGCGACCTGGCCGTTTGCCGCTTTCAATCACGACACCGAGCTCATCCCCATCGTCGCCTGCCTGGCAATCGGCCCCATCGTCCGCGGCTTCTTCTCGCCGGCCATGGTGCATTTCGCCCGCAATCTCGGCTTCTGGCAGACGTTCGTCATGGAGGTATCGGGCAAGCTGGTCGCCTTCGCCGCCGCCATTGCCACGCTGCTCGCCGGTGGCACCTACTGGGCGATCGTCGTCAACTTCGTCACCTCCTACACCACCTCGACCATCGTCTCCTACCTGCTGGCACCCTATCGGCCGGCCCTGTCGCTCGCCCGCTTCCGCGATTTCGCCGGCTTCGTCGGCTGGTACAGCGCCGCGCAGGTGGTGTCGGCGCTCAACTGGCAGTTCGACCGGGTGATGATCGGCGCCCTCTCGGCCAAGGCGGCGCTCGGCCGCTACGCGGTGGCCAGCGACGTTGCCACGCTGCCGACCCAGAGCCTGATCGGGCCGGCGCTGCAGCCGGTGATGGCCGCCTTCTCGATGATCGGCTCGGACCACGAACGGCTGCGCCTGGCCTTCCTCAAGGCGGCGCGCTTTGCCATGGTGGTATCGGTGCCGACCTGCCTCGGTCTGTCGCTGACCGCCGATCTCGCCACGACGCTGCTGCTCGGCGCCCAGTGGACGGAAGCGGCGCCGATCCTGGCCATCCTGGCGCTGTCGGTGGCACCGATCCCCTACTACCAGACACTCTATTCGCTGTGCATGGCCGTCGACCGGACCAACGAGATCTTCCGTCTCAACTGGATCGACCTCGTCATCCGCCTCGTCTGCCTGCCCGTCGGCTTCTTCGCCTACGCCGTGGTCGGCGTCAGTCTCGCCCGGGTGGTGCTGGCGCTGGTGATGTTCGGTTTCTACCTCGCCTCGGTGCGCAAGCTGCTCGGCATCGGTTGGCTGCGGCAGCTCGCCAACATCTGGAAGATCGTCGCCGCCGGCCTGATCATGGCGGCCGAGGTCGTGCTCGTCCGCCACCTCGTGGCCGGGCTGGGGCTGCCGGCCGTCATCGAACTGGGGCTGGTGGCCGGCAGCGGCGCTCTCGGCTACGCTGTCGCGCTCTTCGCTCTCGGCCTGCGTCTGCACCTCGGCGGCGGCCGGTTCGAGATCTACGATCGCCGCTGAGCGGCGCGGCGCAGCGCCCTGAGGCCGTGCGCCGCCTCGACCAGCCACAACAGCACCGGCGCCAGCCCGGGAAAATCGCGGGCAATGGCGCCTTCCCGCCAGAGGTGACCTTTGACGGCCCTGAGCCGGGCGATGAGACCGGCCGGCCGCTGATCGCCCAGCACGTCGACACTGGAGGCGCGGCCGAAATCGCGCGAGCGCGGCCCGAGCCCCAGGAGCTCGACCTCGGTCCGGCGCGGCCAGACGATGGCCCGGTGCAGGCGCGGCCAGGCCCGCGCCGCATCGGCGACGAGGTCGGCGCCGCCGGCCAGCCCGTCGATGTAGCGCAGCGCCCCGGTCAGGAGATCGTTGCCGGCGGCCGGATCGAAGCGGCCGTAGCCGACTTCGCCGCAGTTGGCGGCGACAGTGCCCGTCGGCGTGACGTGAAACAGCCGCACCGACGCTACCGCCGGCTCGAACAGGCTCTCGATGAGGTGCCAGTAGCGCAGCACGGCGCTCTCGGCGCGGAATGGACTGTAGCCATCCTGTTCGACCACGAGACCGACGACGCGGGGGAAGTGATCCTCGCTGAGGCCTTTGTAGTTGCAACGGGCGAACTGTATGGTTTCAAAGGAAAATTCCGGCAATCCGTCGGCCAGGAGCCGCTGCGTGCTGCCGTAGAGGCCGGTGTCGCAGAGGATGACGCGCCGGGCCGGACCGGCGATGTCGTGGAGATGACGGACGAACAGTCCGTTCTGGGCCGTGATGTCGGCGAGCACGGCGGCGCCGTCGGCGCTGTCGAGCCGGGCGAACCAGGCCGCCGCATCGAACGGTTGCTGCCAGTCGGCTGGCAAGTCATAGGACCGACCGCCGAGGGCGGCGGCGACGGCGGCGAAGCTGTCGCCGGCGAACTCGCGGCCGAGTTCATCGAACACCGAGGGAGCACGGGCGACGATGGCGGCGCGGGCGGCGATGAGACGGGAGACAAGGACGTTGCCGCGCGGCATGGCGAGCGGCAGGTCGAGGCGGGTCAGCAGCCGTTCGAAGGCCTCGCGGATGCCGATACCGCCGCGGGCACAGAACAGCAGCACCGCGTCACCCATCGCTTCCGCCTCGCGGGCGTAGAGCCAGATGCGCAGGCAGAACTCGGCCACCACCGGCCCCAGCAACAGCTGGCCGAAAGCCTGGCGGTCGGTCGGCGGCGCGCCCCGACCAGGCGTCCGCCACGACCAATGCCGCCAAGCCTCCGTCCGAGCGGCATCGGCCAGCGTCAGCGCCTTGCGCCAGCGGCCGCGCGGCAGGTGACGCGCCGTGAGGCCAAGGCGGCGTGGCCGCTGGACATCGGCGTGGGCGTCGTCGCCGAGGTGCAGGGTGCGGGCAGGCGTCACGCCTTCCGCCACCAACACGGCGGTGAACAGTTCGCCCTGGCGCTTGCTGGCCGCCATGTCGGCGCTGGAATAGACGCGGTCGAGCAGGCCGGGGCCATGAAAATGATCGATCAGCTGGGCCAGCGCCGCGCCCGGCAAGGCCGTGTCGCTGACCGCCGCCACGCGGACTCCGGCCCGGCGCCAGCGTCTGAGCGTCTCGGCGAGGGGCCGATTGGCAGTGAGCGCCGTCTTCTCGGTGTCGATCTCGATGGCGAGCCGGGCGGCGACCAAGGCCGGGGGCAGGCCGAGCACGGCCAACTGGCGGGCGGTGATGTCGGAGAAGCGGACTTCGCCCCGGCCGCCGCCGACGTTGAGTGCCCGATAGGCCAGCCGCTCGGCCAACAGGCGCAGTCGGATCAGGACTTCCGGGTCGACGGGGTGGCCCTGTTCGGCCAGATGGCGGGCGAAGCGCCGTTCGCCCGTGACCAGCCGGGTTCGGGCCGAATGGTGATCGCGCAGCAGCAGCGTGTCGAACACGTCGGAGGTGACGAGGTCGAAGTCGTCTGGCGAACCGTCGAGGTCAAGGGAACGAGTGGGCGGCACGTCGGGCACTCCATGGGCGATGGGCGGGCGTGAGCGGTGGTCTGACGGTGCCGATGCAAACCTGACGCCATCGGCACGGCGCCCCCGACATTGGCCGCCGGCCGGCCAGCGTGGCCGCGACCAATGGCCGGCCGGCAGCCGGCTATTTTTCTTGACCTTGTCAGGCAACAATATAGTCTGAAGACGATAACGATTACCAGTGGAGCGAGTGTGACGCTCGTGGGGACGGCACGCCAGCCGACACCGCCCGAGTGCCGATTTGAGAGCGCTCAAGCCGACGAATTTGCCCGTCGGGACCGCACAAGCTAAACGGTTGTTGGTGAGGAACGTGGACGGCTGGCCGTTTGCGGTCTTGGCCGGTTGACGTCGTGGCTCGGTGCGCTGGGCGCCCGCCGGCGCCCGTCCATGCCGGTTCGCGAGTTGGGGGGAGCCCGATGCGAAATCTCAGTCTCGACGGGTTGCGCGGTCTGGCGGCCTTCAACGTCGTGCTGTTCCATTTCGCCTGCGCCTTCTATCCGCACGCGGTCTCCGAATACGATCCGGCACCGTGGGCGATCGCCGACACGCCGCTGGCCATCGTCTACAACGGCGGCTTTGCCGTCGCCGTGTTCTTCGTGCTGTCCGGCTTCGTCATTGCCACGGCGGCGGCGCAGTCGCGACGGCCGGTGCTGGAGACGCTGGCGTTGCGCTATCTGCGTCTGGCGCTGCCGGTGACGGCCAGCGTCGTCGTCGCCTGGCTGCTGCTGCAGGCCTTTCCCGGGACGGTCGCCATCCTCAAGCCGCTGATCGGCTCGCGCTGGCTCGACTACGTCTACGACGGCGACCTGCCCGGCCTGCCGCAGGCGCTCGGCCACGGCCTCGCCGGCGTCTTCGTCAGCGGCAACTCGTTCTACAACAACGTACTCTGGACGATGAAGATCGAGCTCATCGGCTCGTGGGCCATCTATGTCATCTATGCCCTGGCAACCGGCCGGGCGCGGCTCGTGCTGCTGGCGGCGCTCCTGCTGGCCGGGCTGGCGCTGCTGCGACCGGAGTACAGCGCCTTTGCCATCGGCGCCCTGATGCGCGAGGCGCACGCCGGCAGCCGCTTGCCACGCCGGTTCGCCTGGGCGGCGCTGGTGTTCGGCCTTGTCGTCGGCGCGACGATGCAGGGCTACGGCCAGCGGATCATGCCTTTCGCCGATGCCGACGTCTTCGGCGGCGTGCTGCGGCCGGGCGAGCCGCACAAGGTCTGGCACGTGCTGGCGGCGGCGGCGCTGATCTACGCCGTACTCAACCTTCCGGTCGTGGCGCGGCAACTGGCGCGGCGCCTGCCCGTCTTCCTCGGCCGCATCTCGTTCGGACTCTACCTCGTGCACGTGCCGATCCTGCTCACCGTCATGGCCGGCCTCTACCCCGTGTTGCCGCTGACCGGCGCCGCGCGCATCCTGGTATTGCTGGCCCTGTTCGTGCCACTCAGCGTGGCGGCTGGCCATCTCTTCACGCTCGCCGTCGACGAACCGGTCATCGGCCTGCTGCAGACGCTCAAGGCGCAGCGTCGACCACACCCCGTCCGCGAAGGTTGAACGCCAGCGCCGCGGCTACGACCCAATAGATCAATGAACAACCGCCCGGACCGACAAAAGCCGGGAAAGATCGACCTGTCGACTGAAATCCAACTTGCAATCGAGCGAATTTGTCCTAGCTTTTTGTCAGAGGCTGTTCTGTGCTTTGGGAGGTAGCAAGCGCTCGGATGTTCTGGATTATTGCGGTACTCTTGGTCGTTGGCATCATTGGGCCGTTTGTGGCCAAACCTCTGGTTTTTGAAATTTTGCTGACCGTCGTCATGGTCGGTTACCTGATCATTGCGCTCCGGCTGCAACAAGCCGGTTTTGCTTCTGTTCTGCTGACCGCCTTCGGCTACGGCGCCGTGGTCCAGGTCGGCTACGCCGGCAGTCTGGTGCTGATGTACCTTACCAGCCGGCGCGGTGGCACCAAGGAGGCTGACGAAGCCATGGGCAAGCTCAACTCCAAACCGAAGTCGACTGCCCTGCACGACTGATGTCCCGGTCCGCCGGCACTCCTTGGCGTAGCGGCCATCTGCGTGCCCGCTGGGCAAGGCGTGCCGGAAATATCGGCGCGGCGCGGTGTCGTTGCGCTTGACGGGCCCCGTCCGGCCATGGAACTCTCGCATCAGGATTAATCCGGATCGCCGCCCGATGGCGAACCGGGCAGCGGCCTTGTCCGAAGGGTTCGGCCGTTGTTCCCCGGCGGCGATCGCCGCCGTCGGGACGCATCTGCCACGACGTCGATCCGGCCAGTCATTGGTGCCGTTTTCCGGGAAGGACCGATCGCTCCATGCGCATCCTGCATCTGCTCAACCACACCAACCGGCTGAACGGCCACGTCCACGCCGCCGTCGACCTGGCCTGCGCCCAGAAGAAGCGCGGCCACGAGGTGTGCGTGGCCAGCGGCGGTGGCGATTTCGACGCATTGCTGCACAGCCGGGGCATCGAGACGGCCGTCGTCGATCATCGCCGGCGGCCGCTGACGCTCGCGGGCTCGCTGCTGACGCTCAATCGTGCCGTGCGCCGCTTCCGGGCCGACGTCGTCCATGCCCACATGATGACCAGCGCCGTGCTGGCCTGGCCGGTGTGCCGGCTGGCCGGCATACCGCTCGTTACCACGGTGCACAACGAGTTCGAGAAGAGCGCCATCCTGATGGGGCTGGGCACGCGGGTCATCGCCGTCAGCGAAGCCGTGCGCGCCTCGATGCAGCGGCGAGGCATCCGCCCCGGCAAGCTGGTGGTGGTGCTCAACGGCACCATCGGTTCGGCCCGTTTCGAGGGGCGCGATCGCGCGCCGATCGCCCTCGCTTCGCCCAGCATCGTGTTCGTCGGCGGCCTGCATCCGCGCAAGGGGCTGCCGGACCTGTTCGAGGCCTTCGACAGCGTCTACGCCAGCCACCCCGAGGCGCGGCTCTACATCATCGGCGAAGGGCCGTTCGGGGATAGCTATCGCGACATGGTGGCAGCCATGGCCTGCGCGCCGGCGGTGTCGTTCCTCGGTTCAATGGACGACCCCTTCCCGTGGATGGCCGGCGCCGACATCTTCGTGCTGCCCTCGCACGCCGATCCGGCGCCGCTGGTGCTGTCGGAAGCGCGCGAAGCCGGCTGCGCCGTCGTTGCCAGCCGGGTCGACGGCATTCCGCAGCTGCTGGAAGACGGGGAAGCGGGTTTGTTGGTGCCGCCGCGCCAGCCCAAGGCACTGGCGGCAACACTTGGCCAGTTGCTCGCTGCGCCCGAGGAGATCGCCCGCTGGCGAGGGCGCAGTCAGACGAACATCGAACGGCTCAGCATCGACCGGGTCGCCGGCGAGACGCTGGCCGTCTATGCCGCCGCCGGCGCCCGGACCGGCTGACGGCACCCTCCCCTCACGCCTCACACACCGCTGATCGCCGTGCCGACGACGTTGGCGCCGGCCCGGCGCAGCCGCTGCACCGCCTCGGCGACGGCGTCGATGGTGGTGAGGCGGGCCGTGGCCACCACCACCACCGCGTCGGCGTAATGGGCGAGCGCCAGGGCATCGGCGGTCTCGTCGAGCGGCGGCAGGTCGAGCAGCACGTCGCCGCGACCGCAGGCGGCCTCCAGAATCTGGCCGGTCCGCTGGTTCTGGAAGTCGGCGAACAGATTGGCGCGGACGTTGGTCGACTTGAGGGCCAGCACCGACACGCCATCCCATTCGGAGAAGGCGATCTGGTCGTCGCGCGTGCCCGGCGCCAGCGCCTCGGCCAGCGAGGTGACCTTGGTGAGCCGGCCACCGCCGGTGGCGTTGAACTGTTCGGCAGCCGTGCTGACCAGGGTCACCGGCCGGCCGCTACGCCAGATCAGCTGGGCCAGATTGAGGCAGATGGCCGAGGCATCGCCACGGCTTGCCAGCGTCACGAAGGCGATGATGATCGGCCGCTCGGCCCGGACCGACAGGCACAGCGCGTCGATCGAGGTCCGCAGGTCGCGCAGCACCGCCGCGAACCGGCTGCCGGGATCGTCGACCACCAGGCTCGCCGCCTCGCGATCGGGCCAGCGACGGCCGTGCTGGCCGACGCGGGGGAATTCGCCGAGGCAGGGCAGCCCCGTCTCGCGCGCCAGCGACCGGCCCTGCCGCACCCGACGATCGAAAATGCCGCGTACGGCGATGACCAGCAGCCCGACCAGCAGACCGAGCACGGCACCGAGGGCGGCAATCAGCGTCACACGCGGGCCGGATGGCGACAGCGGCGTCAGAGCGGCGCTGATGATGCGGGCGTCGGCGTCGGGCGTCGGCGCGTCGGGGAGCCGACCGGCCTTCACCGCCTGCTCGGCAGCTTCGACCTCGGCGGCAAGCGCGTTGAGGCGGCCCTGCAACACTTCGGAGCTGACGCGCTCGGTCTCGGCCTTCACCTTGACCGCCTGCAGCAGATAGGCCGAGACGACGGCGTTGGTGACCTTGGCGGCCATTTCGGGACTGGCGGCGGAGTAGCCCACCTCCATGACGAACGACTGGCCGACGCGACGGACGCTGAGACCGTCGCGGAAGGTCTTGAAGGCCTGCTGGTCGGTGGTGCCGAGATCGGTCCGCGGCGCCACCGCCGCGGATGGCTGGCTCAGACCGGCGGCGGCGAGCCCGTCGGCAACAGCGGCGCGCAGGCGATCCTTGAGATCGGCAAGGGCGCCGGGTGGCGGTGGCACCAGCTCGGGCGCGTGGCGCAGATCGAGGGCATCGAAGACCAGCGACATCAACCGCTCGGAGCGGATGACCTCGAGTTCGCTGTCGGCGCGGTTGAGGTCGAGGTCCTGCACCGCCCGGCCGGCCGGGCCGCCGCTCATCTGGCGCGGCTCCAGCAGGATGGCCGCCGACGACCAGTAGACGCGCGGCAGCGAGTGGGCATAGACGGCGGCGAGCGTCAGGCCAGCGGCCGTGCACAGCACCAGGCCGAACCAGTTGCGCGCCGCCACCGCCGCCAGCGATCGCAGCAGAGCCACCGGCCCCTCGCCCGCCGGCTCCTCGGAGGTCGGTTCGTAGAGCCGCTCGAGACTGGCGGCGTGTCTGATGGATGTCGGACCGTTGAAGTTCACCTGATCTTGCCCTCCGGCTGATGGGAGCTCGCGGCGCCTGTCGATGCCAACGCCGCGGCGCGCTCGGGCTTCAGTTCGCCGCGCAGCACGTCGGCAAATCCGAGCAGGTTGCCCCGCACCCGCCCGCGTCGGTCGATGAACGGCTCGGGGCGCAAGAGCAGACCGAAGTTGCTGGCGACGTTGCGGAAGATCTGGCCGGCTGCTTCGGACAGCGTCATCGTGCCCTTGCGCTGCATGTAGAGCGGATTGACGATCTGCGAATAGCCGAGGCGATCGCCGGTGACACGGCCGCCCTTGGTGCCGAGATGGACACCGGCCGGACCGGTGCTCTTGACGCAGCGGCCACCCTGCCGGCGCACCAGCGCGGCGGCGAAATCGCGGTCTTCGAGCCAGCCGTACAGCACCAGGCGCTCGTCGAAGCGGCTGTCGCCGATGGCCGACACGCGGAAGGCCATATTGCAGCCGTAGGGGCTGAACGGCTCGATCCAGCGGCGGGGCGGCGACGGAGCGGCGGCGATGAGCGCCAGCGCGTCCTCGAAGGCGATGCCCGGACCCTTGATGCCGTCGGCGATGACGTGACCGGTCAGGCCGACGACGCCGACGTCGTCGCGGAACACCTCGGCGGCAGCGGCCAGCCAGTTGGCGTCGGCGACGAAGTCGTCATCGAAGAAAACCACCACCTCCGTGCCCTCGGGCAGGTTGGCGAGCGCGGTGTTGCGCTGGGCGGCAAGGCCGGGCGGGCCGGTGACGATGGTGACGTCAGGGCAATCGACGAGATCACCGGCGTCGAGGCGATCGACGCAGGAGACGATGACCGCTCGCGGCTTCAGTGTCTGCGTGGCGATGAGATGGCGCACCGTCGCCGCCACGACGGCGGGGCGGCCGCGCGTGGCGACGGCCACCGTCATGGCCGGCGGACGGGCGGTGAACGGCGGCGTGGTGGCGATGGCCGCGGCCGGATCGGCGGCGAGCGCGAGATAGCCGGCGGCGGTGTCGGCCCAGGAAAACCGTCCGACCCATTGCCGGCCGGCGCCGGCGAGATCGCCGGCGAGCATCGGGCTGGCGGCGAGCGCCCGCACGTGGGCGACCCAGGCGGCGGCGTCGTCGGGGGCGGCGAGCAGGGCCGCCGGACCGCAGACCTCGGGCATGCTGGCGCAATCAGAGGCGATCACCGGGCAGCCGCGCGCCATGGCCTCGACGATGGGCAGGCCGAATCCCTCGGTCAGCGAGGGGAACATCAGACAGAGCGCCCGATCAAACAGGCAGGCGAGATCATCGTCGCTGACGCGGCCGAGCAGATGGACGTTGGGCCGATCCTGCATGTTCTCGCCGGCGAAGATGCCGGCGCCGCCGCCGGCAACGACGATGTCGATGCCGAGCTCGTCCAGGGCCGGCGCCAGATCGGTGACGAGGCGCAGGTTCTTGTGGCGAGCGCGCGAGCCGAGCACCAGCACGAATGGCCGCTCGGCGGCGGCAAAGGCGTCGATCAGCGTCGTCACGGTCGTGCTGGCGGCGGCCGGGTTCCAGCCGAGCGCATGTTCGTGGCCGTTGGGCAACACGGCGATGTCGGCCAGCCGGAGCGGCAGATGGTTGGCGATCTGGCGGGCGGCGGCGTGCGAGACGGTGGCCACGCGGGCGGCGCGGCGGGCGATGGCCGGCTGCAGCGCCCCATAGAGGGCACGGAAGGCACGGCTGTAGCTGTCGGGGGCGATGAAGACGTTGGCGTCGTGAATGCAGACGATCTGCTCCGGCCGGGCGAGCGGGGCGGTGTTGCCGAGGTTGACGAGCGGACCCGACCAGCGGGCGGGCAACGTCAGCTGTTCCCAGGCGTGGCCCGACAGCGGGCCGAGGCGGCGAAGCGGCAGGTGCGCCAAGCCCGGATCGGCGGCGGCGGCCGGCGCCAGCAGCAGGCCGCTCTCGCCTCTGGCCGCCAGTGCCGCCTCCATGGCCCGGACGACGTTGAGGGCATAGCGCTGGACGCCGGTGGCGTTGGCGGCCAGAAATCGGCCATTGACGGCAAAACGCGGCGCAGTCGTCATGGCGTCACCTCGCGGAGCGTGACCGGGGGATCGAAGGCCGGCCGGCGTTGCGGCCGGCGCAGGGGCGCGGCGGCGGCCAGCGCCGCCAGCATGTAGAAGAAGATCCCCTGGTCGATGACCGGACCGACCATCAGATCTCCCACCAGCAGTCCAAGGCAGCCGTTGCGGGCGGCGAGACGGGCAGCGCTGGCGAAACTGCCGGGCCGGCCGCCCTTGCTGCGCAGGCACCCCCACAGGAAGGCCAGGTAGCAGAGGGCTCCAGGCACGCCCACCGAGGCGAGCAAGGCCATGGCAAAGCTCGAAGCACGAATCGTGCCGAGGCCGACCCCCAGGCCGAAGCTATCGAAGATGTTTTGCAGGGCAATGACATTCCAGGAGTTGCGCTCGATGCCCGAACTCGTCTCGAACTTGCCGAGGACGACGAGATCGACGTAGTCGGCCACCGTCGATGACAGGCTGGGAATGATGGCGATGAACAGCAGCAGCGCCAGGGCAACGACCGGCAGCAGCACCAGCAGCAGCACCGCCGGCCGGTTGTCGGGCAGGCGGCCGAACAGCGACAGCGCCGTAACGGTGAGCACGGCAGCCATGACCACCAGGCCGGCCAAGCCGGTCGACGAGGTCGACAGTACCAGCGCGGCAATGGAGGCGGCGGCCAGCAGGCCGCTCCAGCGCGACCGGATGCCGCAGAGCCAGAGCGTGCCCGTGAACCCGAGCACGCCGAGGGTGGAGCGGGCAAAGGACGAGGCCTCGGTGAACGAGCCGACGATGCGCTTCATGCCGCCGACGCGGTCATCGACGTGCAACGTGTACTGGGCGTTGCGGATGAACTCCAGCAGCCCCTCGGTGCCGGTGGCCGCGGTGCCGAGATCGATCAGCGCGAAGACGAGGTTGGCAACGCAATAGGCGAACAGGGCAGCGGTGACGTCGGCAAAGCCGCGCTCGGTGGAGGCCACGGCACTGGTCATGGCAAAGCACAGCAGGCCGCCAACCAGATAGATGCTCTGGGTGAGATTGGAGGAGACCGGCCCGAGCGGCTGCGTGCCGCCGGTGTCGGCGAAGGCGGTGGAGCCAAGCGGAATGATGTTGGTCATGCCGGCGAACAGACGCGGGGCGAAGTAGGCGCTGAGCACGCCGTAGACCGTCAAGGCAGCCAGCCAGAAGCCGGGCCGAGGGGCGGAGAGCGCCGCCAGCATCGCCGCCGTGTCGCGCGGCCGGGCCAACACGGAGACCAGCAGGAAACCCAGCACCAGGTGACCGGGCTGGATGTTGGTGGCGCCGACCAGCAGCGCCGCCGCCGAACCGAGCACGGCGGAGACGGACAGGATGCGCACCGTGGCGCCGTTGCCGAGCAGCAGGCAGAACAGCGCGGCAGCGATGGTGAGAATGCCGATGGGGGCGATCATGAGGCACCCCTCCCCCATGCCGCGCTCCGGCAACGGTCGCCGGTGCGACGGGCGGCAGGAGCGGACGCACGCGCCCTGAGGCGGCGGTCCCTATCGGCGAGGCAGGGCTTCGGCACGATCGTCCCTCGCAACAGAGGAAGTGGAGCGGACCGTCACCGGCCGCGTGACCTGAACAGATCGGGAAGAGCGGGCAAAGCCGAGCGGTGCAGGCAAAACGCCGACAGCCCTCCGGATCGGAACGATGGCCAGGAGCCATCCGCGCGTGCCGGCCGCAACGGCGCCGCGCCCGGTGAGGTCGGCGGGCGATCGGCGGACGCGGCCTCGTGCGTCGCCCATCGTTCCGAAGACCTGAAAACCCGAACCAGACCTTTGCCGACCGGCAGCGTGCCGGCGGTCAGTAACTGCCGCGCGAGGCGAGAACGGCGGGGATGGTCTTGGCCATGATGACGAAATCACCCCAGACCGTCCGACCGGCGACGTAACGGCTGTCGAGCTCGACCCGCATGTCGTAGCTGACGTCGTTGCGGCCGCTCACCTGCCACAGCCCCGTCAGACCGGGACGCACGGAGGTGTAGTCAGCAAAGCGGGTGCCATAAAGCTGCGCTTCCGGCACGGTGATCGGCCGCGGACCGACCAGACTCATCTCGCCGCGCAGGATGTTCAGCAGCTGTGGAATCTCGTCGATGCTGTTCTTGCGCAGAATGGCCCCGAACGCCGTCACGCGCGGATCGTCCTTGAGCTTGCGCGTGGCTTCCCATTCGGCCCGCGCTTCCGGGTTGGCAGCGAGGTGGCGGGCCAGCACGGCGTCGCCGTCGTTCACCATGGTGCGGAACTTGATGCAGGGGAACATCACCCCGCCTTTGCCGATCCGTGGATGCTTGATGAAGATCGGCCGCCCTTGCGTCACCAGCAATATCGCAGAAACCATCAGAAGCAAAGGCGAGAGAATGAGGGCGCTGTAGCCGGCTACAAGAAAATCGATAGAGTGTTTAAGCGCATCAGCCAGTCCACTCAATCGTTTTCCAGAAATTCGCTGGGTTGTTGGTGGCATGATATGACCCACGTCAAGAGGATTGCTTTGGACAAATTCGCTTTCAAGGTCCGTCAAGCTCATTGGCATCTCCTTCGATTGCAAAAATGTCAAATAAATCTTGCCCATCCTAAAGGCTGAGTTTATGTTAACAAACCATTACGAGCTTGACAACCGGAGAATCGAAGAATGAAGAATTGATGCCACAAATATAAGCAGTTGCCTAAAGTAATGCCGGCGGAAAATCGGGGCTATACGTCGACACAATTAGGTCACAATTTAAACTATACGCCAGACATTCGACCGTATGATTGAACGACAGGCCAATCAATACTAAGTATAGGGGGTATCATATGCGGGTAGCCATCGTACACTATTGGTTGGTCGGCATGCGCGGTGGCGAGAAAGTACTGGAAGCCATCTGCCGTATTTTTCCTTATGCGGATATCGTTACTCATGTTTACGATCCGGTAACAATTTCCGAACCACTCAGGCGCCACCAGATCACCACCACCTTCATTTCGCGCCTGCCGCGCGCCAAGACGCTCTATAAAAAGTATCTGCCGTTGATGCCCATGGCGCTCGAGCAGGTCGATCTCAGTCAATATGATCTAGTCATCAGCAGTGAGTCCGGACCAGCCAAGGGTATCATTCCAGCGCCGACAGCCCGGCACATCTGCTATTGTCATTCGCCGATGCGCTATATCTGGAATATGTACAATCAATACTATACGTCATCAGGGCTGATCACCCGTGCCCTCATGCCATATTTTTCGAATTACATGCGCATCTGGGATGTTACCTCGGCCGCCCGGGTTGACGCCTTTTTAGCCAATTCGGCCACCGTCGCCGCCCGCATCGAGCGCTATTATCGCCGCGACGCCGAGGTCATCCATCCACCCGTCGATACCAGCGCCTTCGCGCCGGTGGCCGCCAGCGAGCGCGACGACTATTTCCTGATGGTCGGCGAACTGGTGGGCTACAAACGGCCGGACCTCGCCGTCGAGGCCTTCAACCGGCTGAAACGCAAGCTGGTGGTCATCGGCGGCGGCGAGATGCTGGACCGGTTGCGGCGTCTGGCCGGGCCGACGGTGACGGTGCTCGGACCGCAGCCCTTCGACGTGCTGCGCCACCACTATGCCCGCTGCCAGGCGCTGATCTTTCCCGGCGAAGAGGATTTCGGCATCGTGCCGCTTGAGGCCATGGCCAGCGGCCGGCCGGTGATCGCCTTCGGGCGTGGCGGCGCCACCGAGACGGTGCAGGCCGATCGCACCGGCGTGTTCTTCGACGAGCAGACCGTCGAAGCGCTGATCGACGCCGTCGAGCGGCTCGACCGGCTGGACCTCGATCCGGCCGCCGCCGTGGCCCGCGCCGCCGAGTTCGGCACCGAGGTCTTCATCGATCGCTTCCGGTCGTTCGTCGACCGGACCATGGGACAGGCCCGGACCTTGCATGGGGCAGCGCGGCCGACCCCGCCCCGCCCGGACCGGGTACCGTTTGAGCATGAGGGACAGTGAACGTGACGGATGATCGCCACCACACCGGCCATCAGGCCAGAGACGCCAGCACCTGGCGCCAGGGCGCCCTGCTGGCGCTGCCGCTTCTGCTGACACTGGCCGGGCCGGCGGCGGCCGGCGACTACAAGGTCGGGCCGCAGGACAAGCTCAAGATCCGCGTCTTCGAGTGGCGGCCGCTCAGCGGCGCCGCCTACGAATGGACGCCGCTCGACGGAGAGTTCGTCGTCTCGGCCGGCGGCAATCTGTCGCTGCCGCTGGTCGGCGCGGTGCCGGTCGAAGGGCGGACGACCGAGGAGGTCGCCCGCGACATCGGCGCCCGGCTCAAGACGCAGATCGGGCTGCAGACCAGTCCGGTGGCGTCGGTGGAGGTCTCCGAATTCCGGCCGTTCTTCGTGACGGGGCTGGTGTCGAAGCCCGGCCGCTACAGCTATGCGCCAGGATTGACGGTGGTGCAGGCGCTCAGCATGGCCGGCGGCACCTTCGGCCCGGCCGAACCCAACCTGATCGCCCTGCAGCGCGATGCCGTCAACAATCGCGGCGAACTGCGGGCGCTGGAGGTCGAACGCCTCGGTCTGCTGGCCCGGCAGGCGCGGCTCGACGCCGTGCTGGCCGGCAAGGCCGAGGTGGCGTTTCCGCCCGACCTGCTCAAGAAGGCGGGCCGACCGGCCGTCGACCGCATGCTACGTGAGGAGCAGGCGCTGTTCGATGCCCGGCTGCACTCGATGACGGCCGAGATCGACGCGCTCACACAAGCCAAGAAGCTGGCGCTCAACCAGGTCGACACGTTGAACACCAAGGCCGACCTGCTCGCCAAGCAGTCGCAGATGGCCAACAAGGAACTGGCAGCGGTCAACAAGCTGGCAACGCAGGGCCTCACCGCCTCCTCGCGTCAGTTCGGCGCCGTGCAGGACGTCTCCGATCTCGAAAGCCGCAGCCTCGACACGTCGCTGGCCCTGCTCAAGGCGCAGCAGGACGCCGCCGCCGCCGATCGCGACATGATCGACCTGCGCAACCGCTATCGCGTCGACGCGTTGACCGAGGCGGCGGAAGTCCGGGCCCGGCTGGCCGAGAACGAGGAAAAGGCCGGCACGGCCGAAGCGCTGCTGACCAACGCCGAGGTGCAGGCGCCGTCGATCGCCCGCCTCGCCGCCGACGACGATCAGCCGGCCTTCAACGTCTTTATCGACCGCTCGGTCAACGGCGCGGCGACCAGCGACCTCGTCGGCGACAACGATCTGGTCGAACCCGGCGACGTGCTGCGCGTCGAGAAGCGCCGCCGCGACGCCCCGGCGGCGACGGCGTCGATCGTGCCGTTGCCGGCACCGGCACCACACTAGAGCGCCCGCCGAGCTGACGGCATGTTCAGATCGGCAGGGGATCGCTCCAGCGTTGAGACTGAAGGCCGGCGCCGGTCAGGTCGTTGCGACCCGATCGGCGGCCCGGCCAGCGGACCGGACGAATGCCGCCCCGGAAACGACTAGTACGCCTTTGTTTGAACTGATCTTCTTCCACCCGCCCCGCCGCCGCCGGCCGCACCGGGCCAACCATGGGACGACGCCTTGCTCGCTGACCTCTCGCTGCCGATCAGCCCGCTCCATCCCGTCGCCGAGACCTTCGACGCCGTCGTGCTCGGGGCCGGCATCTCCGGTCTCGTCGCCGCCTCCGTGCTGCTCGGCCAGGGCGCCCGGCGGGTGCTGGTCATCGACGAGTACGATCACGCCGGCGGCAATCACATCGACTGGTCGAAGGACGGTTACACCTTCGACGTCGGCAGCCTGATTTTCCAGGACGATTCGCCGCTGCTGCGCCACTTCCCGGAGCTGACGTCGCTCTACGTCGAGATCGACCCAAGCTGGGGCCGGCTCAATCCGCAAGGGATGGTCACCGCCTATCCGATCTCGGTGCGCGATGACATCCTGCGCGCCGGACCGCTGGAGATCGCCCGCATGCTCATGTCGCTGGCCCGGGCCCGGCTGTTCGGCCGGCGCCTGCGCAACGCCCGCGATTTCGCCCGCTTCTGGATCGGCCAGCACCTGCTGCAGCGCAGTGGCCTCGAAAGCTACATGCGCCGCTTCTACGGCGTGGCGCCCGAAGAGATCGACGTCGAGCTCGCCCACAAGCGCATGGGCTGGATCAGCGAGCACGCTCGCCTTGCCGTGTTCGCCCGCCGCCTGCTGCTCGCCCGCAAACCGGCGCCGCGCAGCAACCGCCAGATGGCGCGGCCGCGTGCCGGTTTCGCGCCACTCTATGCCGTGGCCGTCGAGCGGCTGCAGGCCGGCGGCGCCCACTTCCGCCTGTCGACCCAGGTCCGCTCCATCGTTCGCCGCGACGGCGTCTTCACGCTGGACCTCGGCGGCGAGAGCGTCAGCTGCAACCGTCTCGTCTCGACCATTCCCATCCATCGCGCCCAGCAGATGTGCGGGCTCGGCGACGGCCGCCAGCTCGAAAGCGTCACGCTGATCAGCCTCTATTTCAGCTTTGCCGGACAGCGCGGCTTTGCCCAGCCGATCATCTACAACTTCTCGCACGAGGGCGCCTGGAAGCGGCTGACCGTCTATTCCGATTTCTACGGCCGCGCCAACGGCCGCGAGTATTTCGGCGTCGAGGTGGTCGGTCATTATGCCGACAACTCCATCGACAAGGCCGAGGCCGATTTCCGGCGCCACATGCGGCAAACCGGGCTGTTCGACGGCGACCTGGTGCTGGAGGGGGCGCAACTGCTCGACAACGCCTACCCGATCTATCGCGGCAACGCGGCCCAGTGCGCCGCCGAAGCCGTGGCCGCGCTGGCGGCCTTCGGCGTCGAGTCCATCGGCCGCCAGGGCGCCTTCAACTACCAGCCCACCGCCCGCGTCACGACGCTCGACGCCGAGACGGCCCTCCGTCGCGACGAGCCGGCAGGAGACAGCCGATGACCCTCAAGTTCCTCTACATCCTGCCGGCCACCAAGACCTTCGCCGGCATCGAGCGGGTGGTCGACGACATCTGTTCGGAGCTGGCCGTGCGCTACGGCGACGAGCTGGAAGTCGACGTGATGTTCACCTCGCTCTACAAGGACGCCGTCATCCAGCAGCGCTACAACCGCATCGACGCGCCAATTTCGGGGCGCTGGGACCTGTTGCGCAAGATCCGCCGGGTGGTCAGCCAGAAGCGCTACGATCTCGTCATCGTGCCACAGGTCGAGCCGACGGTGCTGACCTGGCTCGCCGCCTTGGGCACGGGCAATCGTCTCGTCGTCTACCTGCACGGCAACCACAAGTACGAGATGCGGCACACCAAGGCCAAGATCATGTTCTTCCTGATGAAGCACCTGGTGCTGGGCCGGCTGGCCGGCGTGTTCGGCGTGTCGCCGACGCAACTGCAATCGTTCCACGCCATGTTCCCGAGCGACAAGCCGCACCGATGGGTGCCCAATCCGGTGCGCAGCTTCGCCGCCGCGCCGGAGGCGCCGTTGGCGCGCACCGGCGTCACCTTCGTCAAAGTCGGCCGCTTCGCCTACCAGAAGGGGCACGACATCCTGCTGCGCGCCTTCGCCCGGCTCAGGACGGCGCGGCCGGAGGCGCGGCTGGTGCTGGTCGGCCATGGTCCCGACGAGGCGGCGGTGCGGCAGCTGATCGGCGAACTCGGACTCGATGACGTCGTCAGCATCGCCCACCTGCCGGCCGATCCGGCCCCGGCGCTGCGCAACGCCGATGTCTACGTCTCGGCCTCGCGCTGGGAGGGCTGGTCGCTGTCGATCTGCGAGGCGCTGCGCTTCGGCCTGCCGGTGGTGGCCAGCAACTGCGAGTTCGGCCCGTCCGACATCCTGACCGACGCCCGGCTCGGCCGCCTGGTGCCGCCGCTCGACGAGGCGGCGCTGGCCGAGGCCATGCAGTACTACTGCGACAACCTCGACGCCGAACGGCAGCACGCCGCCTTCCGGCGCGACTACATCGAAAAGTTCAACGTCGAGAACGTCGTGCCCATGCACGCCGAGGCGCTGCGCGACCTCGCCGCCCGACGCTGAACCCTTCGCCATTGGGGACCCCGGAGATGAACGAACATTCCTGCCTGCTCAGCGTCATCATCCCCTGCTTCAACTACGAAGCCTACGTCGGCGAAGCCATCGACAGCGTGCTGGCCCAGCAGGCCGACGACGTCGAGGTGTTCGTCGTCGACGACGGCTCGACGGATGCCTCGTGGGACAGGATCACCGCCTACGGCGACCGCATCACCGCCATCCGCAGCCAGAACCAGGGCTCAGTCAGCGCTTGCCTGACGGCGTTCCAGCGCACGTCGGGCCAGTTCGTCTACATCCTCGACGCCGACGACAAGCTCGCCCCCGGCGCCCTCGCCCTGATCCGGCCGCATCTGCGGCCCGAGGTCTCGAAGGTGCAGTTCATGCTGCAGCCGATCGATCACCAGGGACAGCCGGTGCGGGCGCCGACGCCAGCGCTCGATCCGACCCGGACGTCGCAGCAGATGATCGACGACATCGTGCGGCGCGGCAGCTATCTGGCGCCACCGACCTCGGGCAACGTCTGCCGGCGCGACATCTACGAAAGCACCGGCGTGCCCGACTACGAACGTACCGCCGTCGACGGCGTGCAGCACCTGCTGGCGCCGTTCATCGGCGAGGTGGTATCCATCGACAGGGTGCTCGGCTTCTATCGCATCCACAGCGCCAACGAGTCGGGGTTCGCCAAGGTGTCGGTCGAGCGTCTCGATCGGGTGATCAACCGCTTCTCCAACCGGCTGGCCCACCTCCGGCAACTGCTCGACAGTCGCGGGGTTGCCGCTGGCGTCAGCTTCCGTTCCGACTACGCCTATACCGGCGAACTGGTGATGATACGCGCCATCGTCGCCGGCCGGTCGCCGACGCGGCAGGAGCTGCGCAGCTACCTCGCCGCGCTCGAGCGCGAGCAGGCCGGCCTCGGCCGGCGGCTGCGGCAGCTGTTCGCCATGCTGATGTACGCGCTGCCGTTGCCGCTGGCCCGGCGGCTCGTCCGCTTCCGTCTCAACCCGCTGTCGCTCGGTCGCCTGCAGACCGTCATCAAGTCGCTGTCGACCGGCGGCGGACGCCGAGGAACGACCATGAACGAGGGCAAGTCATGATCCTGCTGACCGGAGCCACGGGGCGCATCGGCAAGGTGGTGCTGACCGAGCTGTTGCGGCGCGGCTTCAGTGTGCGGGCGACGACGCGCGACAGCGCCCGCGCCGGTCTCGCCGCCGACGGCGCCCTCGAATGGCGCGCCTTCGATTTCGCCACCGACACCGATTTCGACGGTCTGGTCGCCGGCTGTCAGGCCGTCATTCATCTGGCCGCCGAACTTGGCAACCTCGCCGTCATGGAACGCTGCAACGCCGAGGCCACCGCCCGTCTCGCCGCCGCTTGCGAACGCCAGGGCGTCGCCGCCTGCTGCTACGTCAGCACGGTGTCGGTCTACGGCAGCGCCGCCAGAGCGGCGGTCGACGAGACCTCGCCGGTGCTGACGACCGATCGCGACGTCCGCTCGGAATACTGGGCGCTCGACTACGTGCGCCTCTACGGCCGCAGCAAGCTCAAGGGCGAGCTGGCCATCCGGGCCGGAGCGCAAAGGGTGCACTACGTCATCCTGCGGCCGGCTGTGGTGGTGTCGGTGGACGACCTCATCGCCATCCGCGACTGGCCGCTCGACAAGCGCCTGCTGGCCGCCCATCGCCACGCCCACCACATTTACGTCGGCGACGTCGCCGACGCCATCATCTGGGCCGTCGGACGCGGCCTTGGTCCCGACGCCCAGCCGGGGACGGTGGAACTGTTCAACCTCGCCGAGGACGACCGGCCGCAACCGCGCCACGCCGACTTCATGCGCAAGGCGGCGGCCGTCTCGGCCGACCGGCGCTGGCGCGTGCCGGCGCTGCCGTGGTTCGGCGACTGGCTGCACGACTTCCTGCGCTTCCACAGCCTGCCGCTGCGCCATCCGCTGTGGAGCATGCGCTTTTCCTCCGAACGGCTGCGGCAGGCGGGCTATCGCCTGCCGTTCGGCATGGCCTACGCCGAGCAGCAGGCGTTGCAGCGCCTGGCCGCCAAGGCGGAGAGTAGCGGGCGGTAAGCCGCCCTCCGGGCGTTGGCGGCGCCGGCCGCCCGCCGTTCATCCAGGCGTCACGGGCCCTGGCCCGGCGCGCCTGCCGACAGGCGATTGACACGGGATCGGCGTTCTTCGACTCCGTCTCGCACCGACAAGCAACCGGTGGCGGGCGCTGCCCGCCGCGATCCGGACGCCATGGCATCCGGAACATTCGCCGGAGCGGCGCCGGCCTTCACGGGCCGGCCATCGCTCCACCCCCTTGTCCTTCTCCGCGTCGGCCGGCCCCGTCGCATGACGTTGCCGACCGCCGCCCTGGCGAGAGTGAACCATGACCAAATCCCGCTATCTCCCGAGCCGGCGCGCCGCGCTGATGCAACTCGGCGCCCTGGCCATCCCCGGCGGCGCGCTGCTGGCCCTGACGCCCAAGGCCGCCGCCGACAACGTGCCGAGCGACCCGCTGGTCGGCCGGCGCATCGTCTTCGACGACGACTTCGCCAGCCTCGACTGGACGCGCTGGAACGCCGGCCCCAAGGCAACGACGGCGCCGAGCGGCTTCTATGGCCGCTCGGCCTTCGCCCAGAAGGGCGGCGATGAGGGTTTCAATCCCTACTCCATCGTCGACGATCCGCGCGTGGCCAACGGCAAGGCGCTGCAGATCGCCTGCTCGTACATCGGCCGGCCGATGCACATCCGCAACTATTACGGCAACGACCTGCCGGAGTTTCAATGGGTGTCGGGCAACATGCAGGGGGCGACGCCCCAGGGTGTGCTGCTCAACGGCTTGCGGTCGGGCTACTTCGAGGCGCGGATGCAGTTCCCCAGCCATCCGCTGACCTGGCCGGCCTTCTGGCTGCTCAACCGCGAGTCGATCCTCAACTGGCAGACCAGCATCGAGGTCGACATCATCGAGCACAAGGGCACCGAACCGTTCCTCTACGGTCTCTACCTGCACGAATGGGGAGCGCCGGACGAGCACAACGAAGGCTCGGGCAAGGCGACGCCGCAGGACATGACCAAGGGCTACAATCGCTTCGGCGTGCTGATCGAGGGCAACCTCTGCATCCCCTACTACAATCGCCAGCCGATCCTGTCGACGGTGACGGGGACGCCGCTCGCCTGGGTCATCCGCCGGGCGGCCAAGCTCGACGCCAAGAACGACGTGTTCTTCCCGCTGCTGACGCTGGCCCTGCGCGCCGACGTGCCGTTCCCCAATCCGCTGCGCGAGGAGCACAAATACGCCCGCATGCTGGTCGACTATTTCCGCGTCTACCAGAAGAAGTAGCGACGCCGCCGCTCAGCGGCCGGCCCAGAAGGCCCGATGCGGCGCCGCCGCTTCCTCCTCCAGAAGCGGACCGATCACCTCGACCGGCCGCTGGCCGCTGGCCAGCACCTGCCGGCACGGCAGATCGAGCGTCGGGTTCTCCGGGTGGTTGCCGGTGATGGTCTTGAGCGTCGCCTCCGACAGGCCGTAGACGATGCGGCCGATGCCGGCCCAATAGGCGGCGCCGGCGCACATGGCGCAGGGTTCGGCCGAGGTGTAGAGCGTGGCATCGGCGAGCTCGGCGGGCCGGAAGCGCTGCGAAGCGCGGCTGGCCAGGACGCGCTCGGCGTGACCGGTCATGTCGTGATCGGGCAGATAGGCGTTGCCCTGCTCCATCACCACCGCGCCGGCGGCATCGACCAGGATGGCGCCGAAGGGGTGACTGCCGGCCGCGGCGGCGCGGGCGGCGACGGCGAAGGCCCGACGGAGATAGGCGGCGTGATCGAGGTCTGGCAGCGGCATGGCAGCTCCTGCGGGCGGTGGGCGCTTCAGCGCGCTGTCTCGGGATAGAGGCGCCGCAAACCCTCGCGGCTGGCCTCGGTGATGCCGCGCTCGGTGATGAGGCCGGTGACGAGCCGGGCCGGCGTGACGTCAAAGCCGTAGTTGGCGGCCCGACTGCCCGGCGGCAGGATGTCGACGGTCAGGAGACGGCCGTCGGCGGCGCGACCGCGCAGGTGACTGAGTTCGCGGCCGTCGCGCTCCTCGATGGGGATCTCCCCGACACCGTCGGACAGCGTCCAGTCGATGGTGGAGAACGGCAGCGCGACGTAGAACGGCACGCCGTTGTCGTGGGCGGCCAGGGCCTTGAGGTAGGTGCCGATCTTGTTGCAGACGTCACCGGCGGCGGTGGTGCGGTCGCTGCCGACGATGACCATGTCGACCAGCCCGTGCTGCATGAGATGACCACCGACGTTGTCGGCGATCACCGTGTGGGCAACGCCGTGCTGGCCGAGCTCGAAGGCGGTGAGGCTGGCCCCCTGATTGCGCGGCCGCGTCTCGTCGACCCAGACGTGGACGGGAATGCCGGCCGCGTGGGCCATGTAGACGGGCGACAGCGCCGTGCCCCAGTCGATGCAGGCCAGCCAGCCGGCGTTGCAATGGGTGAGGACGTTGAAGCGGTCCGGCCGGCCCTTCTCCTCCCAGAGCCGGCGGATGACGGCGAGGCCGTGGCGGCCGATCGCCTCGCAACTGGCAACGTCCTCGTCGCAGATCGCGGCGGCGCGGGCGTAGGCGACGGCGGCGCGGTCGGCGGGGGACAGGCCGGCAAGGCGCCGACACACATCGTCGAGCGCCCAGGCGAGATTGACCGCCGTCGGCCGTGTCGCCAGCAGGCCGGCGTGGGCGGCGGCGAGGTGGGCGTCGTCGGGCGCTTCGGCCATGGCCAGAGCGAGGCCATAGGCGCCGACGGCGCCGATCAGCGGCGCGCCGCGCACCACCATGTCGGCGATGGCGGCCGCCGCCTCGCGCCACGACCGCAGCGTCACCGTCGCCACCTCGAACGGCAGCCGCGTCTGGTCGATGACCTCGACGGCGACGCCGTCGGCGCCGAGCCAGATGGTGCGCATGGCCGTGCCGTTGATCTTCATGTCGTCTCCCCCTTGCCCTCGCCGGGGCATGCCGTCCAGCCGTTCGAGGTCGTTGAACCGAATCGGCGCTCCAAGCTATTGCTCAGACGGCATCGTCCTCAAGGTCCTCGCTCCGGTTCGATGATGCCTCGGAGGAAAGCCATCGTGCAGCAGACGACATCGTTCGACAATCCGCGCCGGGTGCTGGTCACCGGCGGCGCCGGCTTCATCGGCTCCTTCCTGGTCGAGCGGCTGCTGGCCGAAGGCAATGAGGTGGTTTGCGTCGACAACTACTTCACCGGCACGCGGCGCAACATCGCCCACCTGCTCGACCACCCGATGCTCGAGGTGATGCGCCACGACGTTACCTTCCCGCTCTACGTCGAGGTCGACGAGATTTTCAACCTCGCCTGCCCGGCCTCGCCCGTGCACTACCAATTCGACCCGGTGCAGACGACCAAGACGTCGGTGCATGGGGCCATCAACATGCTGGGCCTGGCCAAGCGCACCAAGGCCAAGTTCTTCCAGGCTTCGACCAGCGAAGTGTACGGCGACCCGGCCGTCCATCCCCAGGTCGAGGGCTACTGGGGCAACGTCAATCCCATCGGCCTGCGCGCCTGTTACGACGAGGGCAAGCGCTGCGCCGAAACGCTGTGCTTCGACTACAACCGCCAGAACGGCGTCCGCATCAAGGTGGCGCGCATCTTCAATACCTACGGCCCGCGCATGCACCCCAACGATGGCCGCGTGGTGTCGAACTTCATCGTCCAGGCGCTCAAGGGCGAGCCAATCACCCTGTTCGGCGACGGCAGCCAGACGCGATCGTTCTGCTACGTCGACGATCTCGTCGAGGCCATCCTGCGCTTCACCCACGACACGCCCGACGACTTCACCGGCCCGATGAATCTCGGCAATCCCGGCGAGTTCACCATCCGCGAACTGGCCGAACTGGTCATCGAGCTGACCGGCTCGCGCTCGCAGATCGAGTATCGGCCGCTGCCCTCCGACGATCCCAAGCAGCGCCGGCCGGACATCTCGCTGGCCCGGGCGACCATCGGCTGGGAACCGCGCGTCCAGCTGCGCGAGGGACTGAGCCGAACCATCGCCTACTTCCGGGCGCTGGTCACGGGGTGAGGCCGGACCGTCAGCGCACCGTCAGGCCGTACTTGCGGATCTTGTCGTGCAGCGTCGTCTTGGCGGTCTTGAGGTCCTCGGCGGTGCGGGCGAGGCTCATGCCGTTACGCCTCAGCGCCTCGGCGATCAGCGTGCGCTCGAAGGCTTCCATGGTTTCGGCCAGCGGACGCCGGCTGGCGGCGTCCGGCCCGTCGAGCGGCAGCCCTTCGGTGTCGCCGAGAACCCAGCGATCGGCGGCATTCCTGAGTTCGCGCACGTTGCCGGGCCACTCGCATACCATCAGCGCCTTGAGCCGCTCGCTGTCGAAGTGGGGCGCCGGCCGGCCGTAGCGGGAGGCGGCGAGCAGGGCGAAGTGCTCGAACAGCAGGCCGATGTCGTCGCGCCGTTCGCGCAGGGGCGGCAGGCGCAGCGTCGCCACGTTGAGACGGTAGTAGAGATCGGCGCGGAACAAGCCGCGATCGGCCATCTCGCGCAGGTCGCTCTTGGTGGCGGCGATGATGCGGCAGTTGACCTCGATCTGCTGATTGGAGCCGAGCCGTTCCAGCGTCCGTTCCTGCAGCACGCGCAGCAGCTTGACCTGCATGGACATCGGCATGCTCTCGATCTCGTCGAGGAACAGCGTACCGCCGCTGGCATGCTCGATCTTGCCGATGCGCTTCTTGGCGGCGCCAGTGAAGGCGCCGACCTCGTGACCGAACAGCTCGCTGTCGATGAGGTTTTCCGGCATGCCGCCGCAGTTGATGGCAACGAAGTTGCCCTGCCGGCGCGGGCTGAGGTCGTGCAGGCAATGGGCGACCAGTTCCTTGCCGGTGCCGGTCTCGCCGGAGATCAGCACGTCGGCCTGGGCGGCGGCGAGATCGGCGATGCGGCGGCGCACCAGCTGGATCGGCGACGACTTGCCGATGATGCGCACTTCGAGACCCTGGTTGTCGGCCAGCTGCTGGCGCAGCGTCCGCACCTCCAGCACCAGGCGGCGTTTGTCGAGGGCGCGGCGCGCCACCTCGACGAAATGGGCCGAGGAGAACGGCTTCTCGACGAAATCGTGAGCGCCGTCCTTCATCGCCTGCACGGCCAGCGAAATGTCGCCGTGGCCGGTCATCAGCACCACCGGCAGGTCGGCGTCGAGGGCGTGGATGCGGGCCATCAGCGCCATGCCGTCCATGCCCGGCAGACGGATGTCGGAGATGACCACCGCCGGCAGATTATCGGTGACGTAGCGCCAGCCCATCTCGGCGCTGTCGACGGCGTCGGCGGCAATGCCGTCGAGCACCAGCGCCTGCTGGCAGCCGCGCCGGACGTTGGGATCATCCTCAATGATGAGGACCTTGAGCGCGTCAGGCATCGGCGGTCTCCGGGGCGACGGCGAGATCGAGGGTGAAGACGGCGCCGCCGTCGGGGTGATTGGCGGCGGTGAGCGTACCACCAAACTCGCGGGCAATGCCGGCCGAGATGGCCAGCCCGAGGCCAAGACCGCCCCCGGACTCCTTGGTGGTGAAGAACGGTTCGAACAGCCGCTCGCGCACCGTTGCCGCCAGTCCCGGCCCGTTGTCGCGCACCTCGACGCGCACGCGTTGACCGTCGAGGCTGGCCGCGAGACCCAGGCGGGGACTGTCGACACCCTCGAGGGCGTCGAGGGCGTTGCCGATCAGGTTGATCAGCACCTGTTCGAGACGGTTGGCGTCGCAAAGCACGGCGAGACCGTCGGGGGCGACGGCGATGGCCGGCCGGGCCGGCAGGCGCGACACCCGGCGATCGAGGATGAACAAGGCGTTCTCCATGGCGCGGCGCACCGGCACCGGCCGCGGCACGCCGGACGACTTGCGGGCGAACGACTTGAGCTGCGAGGTCAGCGTGCCCATGTGGGTCACCAGCTCGGAGATCAGCCCCAGATTGCTCTCGGCTTCCCCGAGGTCGCCGCGCTGCATGAACTTGACGGCGTTGTCGGACAGGGTGTGCAGGGCGGCGAGCGGCTGGTTGAGCTCATGGGCGAGACCGGCCGACATCTGGCCGATGACGGCGAGCTTGCCGGCGTGGATGAGTTCGGCCTGGGCGGCCTTGAGCGTTTCGGTCCGCTCCTCGACCTTGCGTTCCAGGTCGTCGTGCGCCCGCTGCAGCGCCTCGCGGGCCCGCAACCGGTCGCGGATGCGCGAGCGGCGCTGGATCAGCGCCACGGTAAGCAGAATCAGGCAGGCACCGGCGATGGCGGCTAGGCCGGCGCTCATCCAGGCCATGGTGCCGACGTCGCCGAACGGCGACAGCACGGTAAGGCGCCAGCCGGTGCCGCGCAGCGGTTCGGACTGGGCCAGGAACAGGCCCGAGACGGGGAAGGGCTGCGCCGAGGCCTCGGCCGTCGGCCGAGCCAGTTCGATGATCGAGGTCGCGCCCGCCCCGACCTTGCGCACCTCGTCGGCGCCGAGCGGTGGCAACGGCCGGGCGTTGTAGCGCAGCGAGGCGGCGAGCTCCTGGCGCACCGGCGGGGCCAGCGGCCGCAGGGCCGTGAACTTCCACGACGGGACGGAGGCGAGGATGACGACGTCGTTCTCGTCGCTGACCAGCACCGGCGCCTCGACGGTCGACCAAGACTGCTCGAGCTGTTCCAGACTGACCTTGACCACCGCCACACCGAGCGGCCGGCCGCCGACCAGCACCGGCGACGACAGGTAATAGCCCGGTTCGCCGCGCGTCGTGCCAATGCCGAAGAAGCGGCCGGTATGGCCGGCCATGGCGTCGCCGAAGTACGGCCGGTAGGACAGGTCCTCGCCGACGAAGCTGTCGGACTGATTCCAATTGCTGGCGGCGACGACACGGCCGCTGACGTCGAGCACGTAGATCGACAGCGTGCCAGCGCGCTGATTGAGCTGTTCGAGGTAGAGGTTGATGGCGGCGGCCTTGTCCTCGCCGCCGTTGACGAGGAGATCGACGACGTCGCGTTCAAGGCCAAGGGTGGCGGGGAAGAAGGCGTACTTGTCGATCTCGCGTTCGAGGCTGGTTTCGCAGAGATCGAGACGCTGACGGCCGAGTTCGACCAGCGTGGCAATGCCGCGGTTCTGGCTGATGGTGAAGCCGGCGATGCCGAGGGCGGCCGACAGCGCGGCGATGGCCGGCAACAGCAGAATGAACGGGCGCAGCACCAGACGATGGATCATGGACCGGTGGCCTCTTCCCAAAGGGCAAATCGGCGTCGGGGCATCTTGCTTGACATCTGAGGCCCCCGCTTGTCCAGTCCGCCGAAACGGGCGGAACCCGCAACCGTCGCCGGCCCCGGGTTCCGTGATGCTCAACTTATTGACTCTGGAGCGATTTCTCATCGACCTGATGATTCCATCAGGTCGGAAAACGCTCTAGGCCAGGTCGGGTTCAGGCCGCCTCACCGGCCGGCACCTCGACGTCGAGGTCGTCGATTTCTTCGTCGTAGGCGTTCTCCCACTTGGCCACCACGGCGGTGGCGATGGAGTTGCCGAGCACGTTGGTGGCGGTACGGCCCATGTCGAGGAAGACGTCGATGCCCATGATCAGCAGCACGCCGGCTTCCGGCAGGTTGAACATCGGCATGACGGCGGCGACCACCACCAGTGCCGAGCGCGGCACGCCGGCGATGCCCTTGGACGACACCATCAGCACCAGCAGCATGGTGATCTGGGTCCAGAGGTCGAGGTGGATGTTGTAGGCCTGGGCCACGAACAGCGAGGCGAAGGTCGTGTAGATCATCGAGCCGTCGAGGTTGAACGAGTAGCCGAGCGGCAGCACGAAGCCGATGACGCGCTCGGAGATGCCGAGGCGACGCAGCGCTTCCATGACGCGCGGATAGGCCGCCTCGCTCGAGGCCGTCGAGAAGCCGAGGATCATCGGGTCGCGCACGGCCGACAGCAGCGGGAACACCTCGCGCTTCAGCACCAGGTAGGCGAGGCCGATGAGCACGCTCCACAGCACCAGCAGGGCGAAGTAGAAGCCGCCCATGACCTTGCCGTAGACGACCAGCACGCCGAGGCCCTGCGTCGTGACGACGTTGGCGATGGCGGCGAAGACGCCGAGCGGGGCGAACAGCATGACGTAGCCGGTCACCTTCAGCATGACGGGCACGGCGTTCTCGATCACTTCGGCGAGGGCGCCGGCCTTGGTGTCCTTGAGGCGGCCGAGGGCCAGACCGAAGAACACCGAGAACACGACGATCTGCAGGATCTCGTTGCCGGCCATGGCTTCGAAGATGTTGCGCGGGAAGACGTGGGTCAGGAAGTCCTTGAGGTTCAGCGACGACGTCTTGAGGTCGACGGCGGCGTGGACGTCCGGCAGGGGAATGCCGACGTTGCCGCCGGGCTGCAGCACGTTGGCCAGGATGAGGCCGATGGTCAGCGAGATGAGCGAGGCCATGATGAACCAGCCGAGCGCCCGGCCGCCGATGCGGCCGACCGTCTTGGCGTCGCCCATGTTGGCAAGGCCCGATACCAGCGTCGAGAAGATCAGCGGTGCGATGATCATCTTGATGAGACGCAGGAAGATGTCCGTCAGCATGGCGAAGTAGCTGGCGATGGACTTGGCATCGTCCGGCGTCGCCGCCATCTTGTTGCAGACGTAGCCGGCGACGATGCCGAGGATCATGGCGGCGAGAATATAGGTCGACTGCCGCGACTTCTTGGGTTGAGCTTCAATGGTGTGCATTTTTGCGTCCTACACATGAAGACTTGAACGGGATCGGCGTCCGGCTCACTTGGCCGCGCGCATGGGATGGGGATGGGTGAGCACGTCGGGCCGCAGCACTTCTTCCAGGGCCTCGGCGCTCATCAAGCCGCGTTCCAGCACCAGTTCGGCGACGCCCTTGCCGGTGCGGTGGGCCTCGACGGCGACTTCGGTGGCGTTGGCGTAACCGATGTAGGGGTTGAGCGCCGTGGCGATGCCGATGGAATCGCGGACGATGGCGGCCAGACGATCGCGGTTGGCGGTGATGCCGCCGACGCAGTTGTCGGCCAGGATCAGGCAGCCCTGACGCAGGTGGGTGGTCGACTTGAACAGGCTGTGGGCGATGATCGGCTCGAAGGCGTTGAGCTGCAGCTGCCCGGCCTCGGCGGCCATGGCAACCGTGAGGTCGTTGCCGATCACCTCGAAGGCGATCTGGTTGACGACTTCCGGAATGACCGGGTTGACCTTGCCCGGCATGATCGACGAGCCGGCCTGGCGGGCGGGCAGGTTGATCTCGCCGAAACCGGCGCGCGGACCGCTCGACAGCAGGCGCAGGTCATTGCAGACCTTGGACAGCTTGACGGCGACGCGCTTCAGCACGCCCGACAGCTGCACGAAGGCGCCGCAGTCCTGCGTCGCTTCGATGAGGTTGGGTGCCGTGACGACGGGGATGCCGCTGATCTCCGACACGTGGCGGCAGACAAGGCCGGCGTAGTCGGGATGGGCATTGATGCCGGTGCCGATGGCGGTGGCGCCGAGATTGATCTCGCGGATGAGCTGGGCGGCTTCCTTGAGCCGGTCCTCGTCCTCCTCGAGCATGACGGCGTAGGTCGAGAACTCCTGGCCGAGGGTCATCGGCACGGCGTCCTGCAGCTGGGTGCGGCCCATCTTCAGCACGTCGCCGAATTCGGCGGCCTTGCGCTCGAAGGCGGTGCGCAGATAGGCCATGGCGTCAACCAGCCGGTAGATGCCGGCGTAGGTGGCCAGCTTCAGCGCCGTCGGATAGACGTCGTTGGTCGACTGGCTCATGTTGACGTGTTCGTTCGGATGCAGGCGGGCGTAGTCGCCGCGGCCGGCCCCGAGGATTTCCAGTGCCCGGTTGGCGATCACCTCGTTGGCGTTCATGTTGGTCGAGGTGCCGGCGCCGCCCTGGATGACGTCGACGACGAACTGATCGGCGAGCTTGCCGGCCATCACCTCGCGGCAGGCGGCGACGATGGCGTCGGCGCGGGCGGCGTCGAGCAGACCGAGTTCGGCATTGGCCCGCGCGGCCGCGAGCTTGATGATGGCCAGTGCCCGGACGAGGTCCGGATAATGGGAAATCGGCGTTCCCGTGACGGGGAAGTTTTCCACGGCGCGCAGCGTGTGGACCCCGTAGTAAACGCTGGCGGGCACTTCTTTGTTACCAAGAAGGTCGTGCTCCACCCGCATCTTGTCGGACGGCATTTTTCTCTCTCCCTAGATGCCGCCTGCTCCCCAGGCGGGCAGACTGTCATCCGCAAGCGGCGTGCCACGTTGCCTTATTTTTGCCATCTGACAAGTGGCTGAAATCACTGCAGTTTTTCTCACATCGGCCAGAACCCATTCGGAAATCCGAACGCTCGGCACTGCCGTTTTGCTTCTTATGGTTGTTAATGGCGTGATATTCTATTTCCAATAGCACAAACAACGACAGCAAGTACTTGTTTTATATACATTTTCAGAATCTGACTCATGGCTCGTTCGGATTTCCGAATGGCCGGAGGGGGCCTAACGGCGGCGCGAACGGCGGCAAGATCGCTGCCAAGGCCGCTCGTCATATTGTCTGAGGGCGGCCGTCTTGGCGTTTCGGCGCCACGGCGCTAGTGCTCCTGCCGACAGAGCCCGGGCGCCGGTTCGCGCCGCCGGGCGTCATCGATCTGGAGGAAGAAGCATGCCCGCTCAAGAGATGTCCGCCGGTCTGTTTCCGCTCGGGGCCGACACCACGACCTA